>NZ_JBFANM010000036.1:0-123768 GCF_040674815.1 Nonomuraea sp. NPDC049709 | reverse complement strand
GCTGCCCGAGCACACACGGACGGAGATAGACAGGGCGGCCGACGCTCTGGCAGGGGCCGCACGCCTGGGCGGCTGGGCGATCCTCTACCTGTTGCTGGCCTGGTGGTGGTGGCCGGCCGCGATCATCGCGGCGGTCACAGGAGCCGTGTCCGTCATGCGGTCACGGCAGGCTGTCCTGATCTACACAGGACTGGCCGAATCGGTGATAGATCTCCACTCCGGCGCGCTCGCCGTCAAGCTCGGTCTGGCATCTGATGGAACGCCAGTCACACGTGAGCTCGGCATACGGGTCACCAGCCAGACGCGGAAAGGCCGGTGGGACCCGAATTCTCCTATGGCGGAAAAGCGAGGAGCGTGACGTGTTGCCGCAAGAGCTCATTCGCCTGCGCCCCATGAGCGAGATCTCCCCGGACGGCGTCAGAGTGCTGCTGGAGCACGGCGAGGTGTGCCTGTTCTCCGGCCAGTGCGAGGTCGTCCCCCTGATGCCGACCGGAACGATGATCCACATCACCGACCGCCGGACGGTCCTCCTGGACGTACGCCAAGGGGGCAGCGAAGAGCTGGCGGTCGGGCTGGTGCGCCACGAGTGGGTCACCCGGCTGACCCGACGGCTACAGAACGACAGCGGGCAGGTCTACTTCTACCTCGATCTGACCGTGGCGGGGGCGAAGGGGCCGATGACGATTGCGCTCACCGGTGCGCAGCTCACCAGCGACCCGTTCATCCGGTGGTTCTCCTCTCTGATCGCAAGCCACCGGCTGAACCTGGTCGCCGGCCGTTCCGCCGTCTCCGTCGCCGATGAGGAGAAGCTGCGCCACTACCAAGGCGGAGGGTTCGACACATTGCCGCCCGCAGGCGGCGCCACGTTCGTGACATGGGCCTTTCCTGGAGACTCCGCGAGGCTCGACTCCCTATCCGGGGGGAATCCGGGACCGCGCGATGCGCCGCGGCCGACCGGCGATCCGGAGAAATTGACGAAGAAGGCGGTCTCCCTGGCCGAGAAGTACATGAACGGCGGCAGCGTGGCCACGCTGCACCGCGCGATCGGCCTGTTCAGGCAGGCGCTGGAGGCGACGCCCGAACAGAGCGTGAACCGTCCTGGCCGGATGTCAGATCTCGCCCAGGCGCTGGGGGAGCTCTTTCGTGAGACCGGCGACCTGAGGATCCAAGAAGAGATGATCGACCTGCTGTCCCAGGCCTGGGCATGGACGCCGGCGGGCGATCCCGACCAGACGGTATACGCGGTCAACCTCGCGACGGAGCTGCTCGAACATTTCCAGGCGACCGGCGAGGAGCCCCGGCTCATGCTGGCCCTACGGGTGATGACCGACATGAGGACAGTGATCGACGCTGCCGACCCCGAGCTTCCCTCCTTCCACTCCACCTTCGGCAACGTCCTGGCCACTCTCTACGACCAGCTAGGTGATCCCTCTCTCCTCGCGAAGGCCAATCAGGCGCATCGTGACGCGCTCGCGGCGCTCACTCCAGGTCACTCCGCGCGTGCCCGGCACCTGTCGAGCCTGGGCGCGACGCTCAGCCGCAGCTTCGAGGTTCTGGGGGAGACAACATACCTGCGAGATGCGATCGAGGTTCAGCGGGAGGTCCTCGCCACGCCCCTCGCCGGTGAGGTGCTGCGGCTCACGACGTCGGTGAACCTCAGTAACTCCTTGCAACTATTGGCCGAGCGCACTGGTAATCAGGACGCGCTCGCCGAGGCCGTCCAGTCCGCCAGGAACGCACTGCAGCGGGGCACGGACCACCCGGACGTCGTCATGCCCGCCGCGACCGCGCTGGCATCGGCGCTGAGCAACTTGTCTACCTGGACCGGCGAGATCGACCTCCTGTCCGAGGCGGTGGAAGCCCGCCGCGTCGCCGTCGCGGTGGCGCGTGGGCCGGAGAAGGCGGGGGCGCTCGGCAACCTCGCGAGCGCGCTGTCCATGCTCTACGAGCGGGCGCCGCATCCCGACACAGCCGACGAGGCGCTGGCCAACGGCAGGGCGGCGATCGAAACGCTCCCGGAGGGCCACCCGGACCGCCCTGCCCTGATGAGCAACCAAGCGCTCACCCTCATGCTGTTGGACGACACGGTGGACGGCTCGCAGTATCTGGCCGAGGCAGAGTCCTGGCTACGGCGGGCCATCACGCTGACGCCCGCCACGCTCCCCGACCTGGCAACGTACTGCTCCCACCTGGCTCTGGTGCTGCTACGTGACGGCACGCACCTCGAGGAGTGCGTACGCCTGGCGCGCCAGGCGTACGACCTCACGCCACCCGACCATCCCGATCGATGCGTCCACGGCTATCACCTCGGCAGCGCCCTGCGCGCCCTGTCAGAACGCACCGGGGAGGCAGCCGCGCTCTCCGGAGCCAGGGACGCGTTCACCGGCGCCGCAGGCGTCGCCACGGCACCAGTTCGGGTACGGCTGAGCGCAGTCCGCGGCGTCGGCGCGACGGCGATGCTGGAAGGGGACTTTCCCGCCGCGCTACGCGCTTACGAGGAGGCGGTCTCCCTGCTTCCGCAGCTCGTCTCGCCCCACCTGCGCCGCTCCGACAGAGAGCACGGTCTGGGCACTCTGGCGGGATTGGCAGCGGAGGCAGCATCGGCAGCCGTCGCAGCGGGATCGCCAGAACGCGCGGTCGAGCTGCTGGAGGCGGCTCGGGGTGTCACCCTGTCGGAGGCCCTGGGCGTCCGCGGCGGCGTGGCCGACCTGCGGCGGCATGCGCCGGAGTTGGCCGAGCAACTCGCAGGGCTCCGCGCCGAGCTGGACCGGCCGCCCACCACCCAAGATCCCCTCCAGGCCCGTCGGCGTAGGGCCCACGAGTGGCAGGAGCTTCTCACCCGCGTCCGCGCCGTTCCCGGGTTCGGCGACTTCCTGAGCCCGCCCTCCATCGCCGATCTCCAACCGGCAGCGCTCACCTGGCCGATTGTGCTCGTCGCCGTCAGCGACTTCCGTGGCGACGCGCTGATCCTCACGCTGGACGCCAACCGGCCGGTTCACCTGGTGGAGCTGGACGACATCCGCAGGCAGGACGTCCTGACGCAGCTCGACAAACTCCACACGGCAATGGCGGTGACTTTCGACCCCGCCGCACGACTCGGGGAAAAGAAGCTCGCCCACCGCGCGATCTCCGAGGTGCTGGCCTGGACCTGGACGAAGATCACCCAACCCGTGCTCGACAAGGTCGGTTTCGCGGGGCAAGGTGGCCTGCCCAGGATCTGGTGGTGCCCCGCAGGCGAGGCCGCCTTCCTGCCGCTCCACTCTGCTGGGACCGGCGAGCCTGCAACCAACGCGCTCGATCGCGCCATCTCCTCCTACACCCCGACTGTCCAAGCGCTCGGGCATGCACGCCGGTCAACGACTCGCCCGGTCTCTTCGGCCCTGATCGTGACGGTCCCCGAAGTTCAAGGGGGGCGACTAAGGCTCGAGGCTGTCGCCCGTGAAGCCGAGGCGCTTGCCGCGATCGTGCCGTCACCCGTCGTCCTCACCGGCCCTGCCGCCAACCACAGGGCCGTCGTGGCCGCGCTGCCACGGCACCGCGTCGCGCACTTCTCCTGCCACGGCCTCACGGACTGGACCGACCCGTCCGCGAGTCACCTCGTTCTCCATGACCACCTCTCCCACCCCCTGACCGTCGCCGCACTGTCACGCCTCCACCTCGACGATGCCGATCTCGCGTTCCTGTCGGCGTGCAGCACGTCGCAAAGCAACCTGCGGCTGACCGACGAGGCGGTCCACATCGCCACGGGTTTCCAGCTGGCAGGCTTCACTCACGTCGTGGGCACGCTATGGCCGATCGGCGACAGCATCGCCCTCGATGTGGCGGAGACCTTTTATCGCGCCCTGTCCGCCGGAGGCGCCGGCCCACTGGAGACAGGCAGATCCGCACAGGCCCTCCACGCGGCAGTCGGCCGGGTCCGTGAGGCGTTTCCGCAGCAACCAGGGGTATGGGCTGCCTATGTACACATCGGCCCCTGAACGACACCTTACGGCTGCCTTGAGGAGCTGCCCCCACGGCGATGTCTCCGACCGGCTCTGCGCCTGCCGATAATTGCATCCGCTCAGGTCATGCGGCGGGTGGCCGCCCGCTCGATCACCACCGGCTCCCAGCCGATCCGGTGCAGCCGCAGCGCGGTGGCCCGCCCGGCGATTCCCGCGCCGACGATGACGGCTCTTCTGGTCATGATGCCTTCCTTCTGTCGCGGAGCACGGTGAGAGCGATGACGACGACGATGGCCATCAGACCTGCGGCCACGCCGAACCCGACGCGATAGCCGGCGACGAGCGTCTCGACCGGCCCGCCAGACGCTGAGGCGGTCGCACCAGCCGCAACACTGGACAGCACAGCGAGTCCGAGGGCTCCGCCGAGTTGGGCGCTGACGTTGAGGAGCGACGACGCTACGCCACTGGACGAGTCCGCCACCCCTGCCAGCGCCGCTGTGGTGAGCGGGACCACGATGACGCCGAGGCCCAGGCCGACGACGAGCAGCGGCGGCATGACGTCGTGCATGAGCGTGCCGTCGGGTGTGAGACCGGTGAACATCGCCAGCCCGGCGGCGGTGACCAGCGATCCCGCGGCTGTCACCGGGCCGGTGCCGAAGCGCCTGACCAGCAGCGGGCCGACGGACGACGCGGCGATGAGGATCACCGTCAGCGGTACGTATGCCAACCCTGCCTGCAGAGCGGAGTAGCCCAGTACGCCTTGCAGGTAGAGGGTGGCGAAGTAGAAGACGGCGAACATCGCGGCGCCCCGCAGCGCCTGGATCACGTTGGCGCCCAGCAACGAACGGTTGCGGAACAGCCGCAGCGCGACCAGCGGCTCCCGGGCGATCCGCGTCTCGTGCACGACAAAGTACGCGAGCAGCACGGCGGCGACCGCCAGGAGGGCGCCTCGGGAGGACGCGTCGGTCTGCAGGATCGCGTACGCCAACAGCCCCACCCCGGCGGTGGATGTCAACGCACCGGCAAGATCGAATCCGCGCGAGCTGCGAACCGGCCGTGTCCCCTCGCCCAACAGCCGTCCGGCGATCAGCAGGGCGACGCCCACCGGGAGGTTGACGAAGAAGATCCATCGCCAGCCGGGCCCGTCGGCGAACAGCCCGCCCGCGAACAGCCCCACGGTGCTCGCTATCCCGGTTGCCGCGCCCCAGATGGCGAATGCCCTGCTCCGTGGCGGCCCTTCGGGGAAGATCAGAGCGATCAGCGCCAGCGTCATGGGGGCGATGAACGCGGCACCCAACCCCTGGACGGCACGCGCCGCGACGAGCCACCAGCCACTCTGCGCGAGTCCCGCTGCCGCCGAGGCCACGGTGAACAGCACGACCCCGCCGAGCAGGATCCGCCGGTGGCCGTACATGTCGCCGAGCCGGCCGCCCAGCAGGAGGAACCCGCCGAACACCACCATGTACGCGTTGACCACCCAGGACAACGTGGAGGTGGAGAATCCCAGATCCTCCTGGATGGCCGGCAGTGCCACGTTGACGATCGTGACGTCCACGCTGTCCAGCACCTGCGCCAAGCACAGCATGCCTAGAGCTGCGACATGTCTCGGCGTCCAGACGAACTCTCGCGTGTTCATATGCCTCCGACGGCAGAATGAGCATGTGGTCATACAGTATGACCACATGCTCATTCTCTGTGAACAGTGATCCGGTAGATTGGTGGCTCATGTCACCGCGTGGCGTTGCGATCCCGGACGTAAAAGCGCAGCTCTTCGACGCGGCCGAGCGTCTACTCCTGCAGAAGGGCCCCTCGGCCTTGACCGGCCGGGCCATCACCAAGGAGGCCGGCTGCGCCACCGGCCTGCTCTACAACCATTTCGGGGATATCGACACCTTCCTGGCCGCGCTCTTCCTCGACCGTGCCGGACGCGCGGGAGCCGCGATGACCCACCTGACCAAGCGGGCGGGCACGGGCGCCGTGGTCGACAACCTCATGGACGCCATCGAGACGCTGTCCGCCGGCAACCTGCTCGCTCTCGCAGGGCTCGCGATGGCCAGGCCGTCCATCGTCACCCACCTGGGCGAGGCGCTCGCCGACGGAACCCTGGAACTGGACGCCAGCGAGCGCGCCTTCACCGCCTACCTTCGGGCCGAGCAGGAGCATGGGCGCATCCGAACGGACGCTGACGTCGAATCCATCTCTCTCGCCCTGGTCGGCGCCGCCCACCAACTCTTGCTCACCCGTGGCCCGCACGCCGCCGACCTGCACGACCGCATGCGCAGGACGACATCGACCCTGATCGAAGCCTTCACTCCGCAGAAGTGACGAACCTGACCTACGACAGGGCCTAGTAGGTGTTGTTTCACGGTGATTACGGATGTCGTGCCACGCCACGCTCGTGTCGCGGGGACAACGCCCGACGGCAGGCATATGGGCAGGTAGCAGCCTGTCTGCTACTCTCGTCCGGGCCGCGAGGGGGAATTTCGGAGTTTACATATTGAGCTCTTGTATCTACGGAATACCTCTATAGAGTCGCATGAAACACCGCTCGCCTGCTGCGGCGGCGGTCTCGACCTCTTATACCCCCGGGAGGTTCCGTGATCCGGCAATCGAGGACGTTCATCGCGACGGCGGCCACGCTCTGCTTAGCTCTGGCCGCATGCGGCACGGATATCGAACCTCCCCGAAACGGGAAGACAGCGGCAGCCGCGAAGAGCGTCACCATCGCCGTCTCCTCCGATGAGGGCACGCTGACCCCGTTCACCAACCAGACGGGTTATCCGGGGAACAACCTGGTGAAGCTGATCTTCGACACGCTGGCCATCGTCCAGGGCGACGGCGTCGTACCCCTGCTGGCCAAGCAGATCCAGACCACCGACAACAAGGTCTTCACCCTGCCGCTCAGATCGGGCGTGACCTGGCACGACGGCAAGCCGCTGACCGCCGAGGACGTGGTGTTCAGCGTCGAGTTCTACAAGAAGAACATGGAGGGCGACTCCTCGATCGACGTACGACCCGTGGAGAGTGTGACGGCGAACGGCGACACCGTGACCCTCACGCTCAAGGCCCCCGACCCGGAGTTCCCCCGCCGCATCCTGGCCGACATGGCGATCCTGCCCAAGCACCTGTGGTCGTCGGTGGAGAAGGTCAGCGAGGCGGGGGCCGACAAGGCGATCGGCTCCGGCCCGTACAAGCTCACGCGGTACGACAACGCCCGCGGCTACACGTTCACCGCCAACACCTCCTACGCCTTGGGCAAGCCGAAGGTCGACACCGTCAAGGTAGTGGTCATCCCGGAGGAGTCCACGCAGTTCGCCGCGCTGCGTACGGGTGAGATCCACATGTCGGCCCGCATCGTGCCGCCGCAACAGCTCCAGGCGCTGGAGCGGCAGCCGAACATCGGCATCGTCAAGGGCACCGAGTTCGCCTCCACGCTCCTGGCGTTCAACACGACCAGGGCCCCGTTCGACAAGCCGGAGATCCGGCGTGCTCTGGCCAAGGCGATCGACGTGGCGGACCTGGTGAAGACCGCGCTGCTCGGCCAGGGCACACCCGGCAATCCCGGTTTCATCCACGCCGGCTCCCCCGTCAAGCCCGACCAGCTCACCCCGCTCTACGACGCAGAAGCGGCCAAGCGCGAGCTCGACGCCCTGGGCGCCAAGCCTGGCCCGGACGGGATCAGGGTGCTCGACGGCAAGCCGATGTCGTACGAGCTACTGGTCCAGAGCGCCTCCACTGACCGGCTGCGCAGTGCCGAGCTGATCCGCGACATGCTCAAGACCGTGGGCGTGGCCGTGAAGGTCACCTCGCTGGACTCCGACTCGCTGGATGCGAAGGTGTGGCCTGACTACGACGTGCGCAAGGGCCGCAACTATGACATGTCGATGTGGGGCTGGTCGGCTCCCGTCATGCTCAGCAGCGGCACGATCGCCCAGCTCGTCGCCTCGGACCCGGACGACGGCTCGCTGAACGTCGTCGGTTTCAGGAACGAGCAGGTCGACGCCATCGTGAAGACACTGACCTCGGCCCCCACCATGGAGGCCAGAACGACGGCGGCCAAGCAGCTCCAGGCGCAGATCGCCGAGCAGATGCCGTTCCTGACGCTCTATTACCGCAACGGCGCCTACGCCTTCCGCAAGGATGTCTACAGCGGCTGGACCTGGCAGAACGGCTCGGCGGTGCTCAACAAGTTCTCCCTCGTCGAGTTCAAGCCGTGACGACCTGGCGATACGCCGCAGGCCGGCTGGCCGAGTACGCCGCGGTGCTCATGGTGGCGCTCACGCTGAACTTCGCGCTGCCCCGTGCGCTGCCCGGCGGCCCACTGAAACTGTTCGGCAGCCCTGAAGCGCTGGCCAGGCTCACCGCGGACGAGCGGGCGCAGATCGCCAACCAGTACGGCTTCGGTAAGCCGTTGCACGAGCAGTTCCTCGACTACCTCGGCGGCGTTTTCACCCTAGACCTCGGTACCTCCTTGTCCGATGGGCGCCCGGTCACTCAGGCGCTCGGGGAGGCGCTGCCGTGGACGTTGCTGCTGGTCGGCACCAGCATCGTCTGCACCGCTCTGGTGGGAGTGACGTTCGGGGTGGTGGGCGCGCTGCGCCGGCGCAAGGGCAAGGGGTCGGGGCTGCTCGGCACGGCTATCGTGCTCGACTCCTTCCCGCAGTTCTGGCTGGGGATGTTGCTCATCGTGCTGTTCGGGGTGCAGCTCCAGTGGCTGCCGACGTTCGGTGTGTCGGGCGTCGAGGGTGTGACGGTCTCCGGCGTGCTGGTGCACCTCATCCTGCCGGTGGGCACCATGACGCTGACCGGGATGGGATATCTGTTCCTTTACACCCGGTCGTCGCTGCTGACCGTGCTGACCAGCGAGCCGATCCAGCACGCGCACGCCAGGGGCGTCCCGTACGGACAGCTCGTCCGACGGCACGCGCTGCGGCCCGCACTGCTGCCCGTGCACACCATTCTCATGATGGAGATCGGCTTCCTCGCCGCGGGCTCGATCGTCGTGGAGACCGTCTTCGCCTATCCAGGGCTCGGCCGCCTCACCTTCGACGCGATCACGGCCCGCGACTATCCGCTGATGCAGGGCGCGTTCCTGGTGCTGACACTCATGGTCGTGCTGATGAACGCGCTGGCCGACGCCACGTACCCGCTGCTCGACCCACGTGCCAGGGCCGGAGGCGGCCGATGATGTTCCTGCGTGCGCCCAACCGCAACCTCCTCGGTCCCCAGGGCCTGATAGGCCTGGGGATCCTGGCCGTGGTCGTCGGGATCGCCGTGTACGGCACCGTGCTGCCTGACGACGCCGGTCGCGCCCGGGTGGCGGAGCCCTACGCCCCTCCCGGGGGAGAACTCCCCCTCGGTGCCGACGACCTCGGCAGGAACCTGCTCGACCAGCTCATCGTCGGCGCCGGAACCTCGCTGAGCCTCGCCTTCATCGTGGCGGCGGCCACCACCGTCCTCGCCGCGCTGGTGGGCGGTGCGGCCGGGATCGGGCCGCGCTGGCTGTCGGCCACGTTGATGCGCGGAACCGACGTCATGCTGGTGCTGCCTGAGCTGATCCTCTACATCCTGGCAGCGGCCTTCCTCGGCCAATCCTTCGGCACGAGGGTGGCGATCCTGGCGCTGATCCTCTGGCCCGTCCCGGCCCGGGTGCTCCGTGCCGCCGTCCTGACCGCGTGGTCGCGTGGTCATCTGGAGGTGGCCCGGGCTATGGGGGCGCCGCGCTGGTGGCTGCTGCTGCGGCACGGCTCTTACTTGATCGGCCCGCTGCTCATCCCGGTGTTCGTCCGTACGGCGATGCGCGCCATCATCTACGACGCGACTCTGTCGTTCCTCGGCCTCGGTGACCCCACCGCTCCCAGCTGGGGCACCACGCTGTTCTGGGTCCAGACCAACGGCGTGTTCCTCTCCGACGCATGGGTGTGGTGGGCGCTGCCGCCCGGTGCTGCCATCACGCTCACCGTGCTCGCCCTCGCCCTCATCGGCATCGCCGTCGAGGAACGCCTCAACCCCGCGCTCAGGGAGGCCACCCGATGACGCTGTCATTGCGCGACCTCACCGTCGGCTACGGAGAATTGACGGCGGTGGACCGGATCACCCTGGACGTCGCGGAAGGTGAGGTCGTGGCGCTCGTGGGCGAGAGCGGCTGCGGCAAGACCTCGCTCGCTCGTGCCCTGCTCGGCCTGCTTCCTCGTACGGCGACCGTGACCGGCTCCGCGCGGCTCGGTGAGGACGAGTTGGCCGGCCGCACCGACTGGAAGAACATCCGCGGGCGCCAGGTCGCCATCGTGCCGCAGGGCGCGATGACGGGCCTCAGCCCCGTGCACCGGATCGGCGGGCAACTCACCGAGATGCTCACCCTGCACGGCGGCCGCGCCGAACCCGTCGAACTGCTCGAACGCGTCGGGCTCCAGGCGACCATGCTGCGCTGTTTCCCGCACGAGCTCTCCGGAGGACAACGTCAGCGGGTGGCGATCGCCCTTGCCCTGGCGGGCGAGCCGCGGCTGCTGATCGCGGACGAACCGACCACCGGGCTGGACGTGATCGCTCAACGGCAGGTCCTCGGGCTGCTCGCCGAACTCGGCACCACGATGCTCGTCGTCTCCCACGACCTCGCCGGGCTGATGCCGTACGCGGACCGGGTCGCCGTCATGTACGCAGGCCGGCTGGCCGAGGTCCGTCCGGCACGTACGCTCGCCGCCGAGCACGCCCATCCCTATACGGCGGGCCTGCTCACCGCCACCCCGGTCGCTGACCGGCAGGTTTCGTGGGGCAGCATCCCGGGCTCCGCCCCTGCACTCGACCTGCTGCCGAGCGGATGCCGCTTCGCCCCGCGCTGTCCGCTGGCAACCGGCCTGTGTGCCGAGGAAGATCCGCTTCTGCGCTCGCACGGCGCGGCACAGGTGGCCTGTCACCATCACGACAAACCGACGTTCCCGGTGGTGCCTCGGGGCGTCCATGCGCCCGGAGGACCGGTCGTCCGGGTAGCCGGAGTTCATCACCGCTACCGGACGCGTTCCCGGACCGTGGAGGCGCTGCGCGGCGTGGAGCTGGACATCCGCGCCGGCGAGATCGTCGGGCTCGTGGGCGAAAGCGGTTCGGGGAAGAGCACCTTGGCCAGGATCATTCTGGGGCTGCTCCGCCCGACGAAAGGCCGGGTGGAGATCGCGGGCGAGGAGCTAACCGCGCGGCGCGGCCGGGCGCTCCGCCGCCTCCAACAGCGGATCGGGTTCGTCCACCAGGACCCTTACGACGCGCTTCACCCTGGAATGCGCGTCGCGAGCCTGGTGGCCGAACCCCTGGTCACGACCGGTACGCCGCGGGACAACCGGGTCCGCGACGCTCTGAGCGCCGCCGGGCTGCCCACGACGGAGGAGTTCCTGCAACGTTTCCCCGGCCAGTTGTCGGGTGGGCAGCGGCAGCGTGTGTCCATCGCCCGGGCCCTCGCGGCTGATCCCCTCCTCCTGGTCGCCGACGAGGCCACCTCGATGCTGGACGTCTCCACCCGCGCCGGCATCGCCACCACCCTGCGCACGCTGGCCGTCGACCGAGCCCTGGCCGTCCTGTTCGTCACTCACGACCTCGGCGAGGCCGTGCAGTCATGCGACCGGATCGTGGTGCTGCGTAACGGCACAATCGTCGAGCACGGTCTGTCCGCCGACCTCGCCAGCGCCCCTGCTCACTCCTATACGGCACAGTTGCTCGATGCAGCTCGGACCACATGAAAACAAGGACGGAAATCAGAGTGACAGACGTCTTCGCACGCCTGGAATCCTTCGGCGACCGCTTCCGGCTCGAGCGCGGGCTCTCCCCGGATGAGGACTGGATCGGCTGTGATCGGCTGCTGGATCCGCGGTCCGACGAGCTCGGCCGGGTGCTCGACGCCGAGCAGCAGGCAAGTGGCCAGGTCTCCGATCACGCAACCGCATTGACAGTGATGGCGGTCTACGCGGGCACCGTGACCGCGTCCGCCATGCTCGCGTGGGCCGTCGACGGCGCGGTGATCGACATGCGTCCGCACAACGTCGCCATCCGGCTCTCTCCGCATCACGGTTTCGAGGCCGTCGGGCTCCGCGAGCCCAGCGTCACCAAGGCACCGGTGGAGACCCTGGTCGCATGGGTACTGGACGAGCATTTGCTGCCTCTCGCGCAGGCCATGCGCGTACGCACCCGAGCTGGTCTCCGCCAGCTCTACGGCGGCGTGGCCCACGGCTGCGCGGCGGCCTTCTGCATCGCCAGCCGGCGCGGCGGCGACGTCGATCAGCTGGAACGGGCCTACGAGACCTTCCTGAGCACCGCCACCGGCGGCCTCGACCGCCTCGGCACGGTGATTCGGCTCAAGGAAGGCACGCGGGAGGGGCTGTTCTATCTGCGTAACACCTGCTGCCTCTACTACACCTCGGCCGAAAAGGTGAAGTGCTCCAGCTGCTGCCTGGACACCGTCGAGGACCGGGTGACGAACTACCGGCGGGTGCTGGCCGAGGGCGTAGTCCCGCATTAGGCCTGAAGGAGAGGCTTCCCGTTTTGCCGCGCTCGATGCTGGAAGCGCAGGTGCAACCGCGGGGTGCCGTCGTTGCCGTCCGCCACCCTTCACCAGCGAGCTTCATCAAGGAAATCCCTGCCCGGATGGCAACGTGACACGTATGCGCGGCCGGTGACCTTCGGCGATACCGGCCGTCGGGCATGTCAGCCGCGCGTCTGTTCCCGCCGAAGGGCGCGAGGTCGGCCCGCTTGTTCTGCGGCGGGGCACGCCTGGAGCATCCCGGCGGACCTGCGCGACCGTGACCGCATAGCTGCCTTGCACCCGTCGCCAGCGCACGCATGCCGCCAGCGGCGCCGTCCGGATGCCGGCGAAGGAAGACGCCGAATTCGACGACGGCCCAACTGGACAGCACCAGGCCCAGCGCGGCGTCACGACGCAGGCAGCTCAACAGCCGGCAGAGCCAGCCGGGGCGCCCGGCATGACAGCGCTATGGGGATCATGGCGGCCTTCGCCTGCTGGCGGTAGACGATCTCAATTGCTTGACCCCGACCGCCCTATACGCCCATGGGGTATTGTGCGATAAGCCGTACATGCATGTACGAGATAGTCGGAGGCGTTGATGAACGGCCATATCCCGATCCACCTGAACGTGAACGGGCAGGCGCATGACCTGTCCCTGGACCCCCGCACCACGCTGCTCGACTGCCTGCGTGAGCGCCTGGGCCTGACCGGCACGAAGAAGGGCTGCGATCAGGGTGCCTGTGGAGCGTGCACGGTCCTCCTCGACGGTGAGCGGGTCAACTCCTGCCTGACGCCCGCCGTGCAGTGCGACGGCATGGAGGTCGTCACCATTGAGGCCATGGCGGACGATGAGCTGGGCGCCCAGGTGCAGCAGGCGTTTCTCACGCACGACGGGTTCCAGTGCGGCTACTGCACGTCCGGGCAGATCTGCTCGATCATCGGCATGCTCGCCGAACACCGCGAAGGCCGGCCGAGCGCTGTCACCGAGGACCTGGCCCGGCCCGCACCGCTCAACGACGCCGAGATCAGAGAGCGCATGGCGGGCAACCTGTGCCGGTGCGGCGCCTACAACGGCATCGTGGCCGCCATCCGGGAGGTGGCCGCGGTATGAGGGAATTCGCCTACGTGCGGGCGTCGGGTGTGGCCGAGGCGGTCGGACTGGCGGCCGAGGGGCCGGTGGCGCACCTGGCCGGGGGTACGAATCTGTTCGATCTGATGCGGGAGGAGGTCGAGCGTCCCGAGCGGGTCGTCGACATCTCCCGGCTCCCGCTGTCGGCCATCGACGACCTGCCGGACGGCGGACTGCGTCTGGGGGCACTTGCCCGGAACGCGCAGGTCGCCGCCGACGACCGGATCCGCCGGCGTTACCCCGTGCTCGCGCGAGCTCTGCTGAACGGTGCTTCCCCGCAGCTGCGCAACCGGGCCACGGTGGGCGGCAACCTGCTGCAGCGCACGCGTTGCCGCTACTTCTACGACCTGGGCGCGGCCTGCAACAAGCGGTCACCGGGCGCGGGCTGCGACGCGCTGGGCGGGCTCAACCGGGGACACGCCATCCTCGGGGCGAGCGAGAGCTGCGTGGCCGTCCATCCCTCCGACATGTGCGTCGCCCTGGCGGCGCTGGACGCGACCGTCAACCTCACCGGCCCCGAGGGTGACCGGAGCGTGCCGATCACGGACTTCCACCTCCTGCCGGGCGCAACGCCGCAGGTGGAGACCGTGCTGCGGGACGGTGAGCTGGTCACGAGCGTGGATCTGCCGCCGTGGCCGCCGGTCCGTGGTACGTACGTGAAGGTGCGCGACCGGGCCAGCTACGCGTTCGCCCTGGTGAGCGCCGCTGTGCTGCTGGAGGCCCAGGAGGGCACCATCACCGTGGCCCGCATCGCGCTCGGCGGAGTGGCGGCCAAGCCATGGCGCGCGTACGCGGCCGAAGAGCTGCTCACCGGAGCGGCGACGAATGAGCAGGCGTTCGATGAGGCGGCGCAGGAGGCGGTCGCGGGGGCGCGGCCACTGCGCCACAACGCGTTCAAGATCGAACTGGCACGGCGGCTGATCCGCCGCACCCTGGTGGAGCTGTCATGACGTTCATCTCGAGAAGTTACGGCCTCGGCACCAGAGTCCTCGGCAAGGTGGCCCGGCTCCTGCCCGACGGCCGCCACGACCCGTTGTCCACCCGGCCCGGCGAGATCGGCCGCGACCTCCACCGGCTCGACGGTCCGGCCAAGGTGTCCGGCGGGATCAGGTACACCGCCGACCACGTTCCTGCCGGTCTGGCCTATGCCGTCGCGGTGCCCAGCACGATCGCCAAGGGTCGCGTCACCGCCGTCGAGACCTCCCGAGCGCTCGCGGCGCCCGGTGTGCTGCTGGTGATGACGCACGAGAACGCGCCGCCGATGAAACCCACCGGCGCGTACGCCACGCTCAGGGCACCGGTCGGTGCCGCCGCGATGACGCTGCCGATCCTGAACACCGACCGGGTCTTCTGGCACGGACAGCCGGTCGCCGTCGCGGTGGCCGAGACGCAGGAGCAGGCCGAGCATGCCGCGCGGCTCGTCGAGGTCCGCTACGCGCCGGAGCCCGCGGTCCTGAGCATGTCGGAGGAGGCCGCGTACACGCCTGCCCATTCGGTGCTGGAGGAATCGAGGACGGTCGTCGGGGACGTGCGTGCCGGGCTGGCCCGCGCCGCGGCCACCGTACGAGGCGTCTACAGCACTCCGGCCGAATACCACAACGCGCTGGAACCGCATGCCACCGTGGCCCGGTGGGACGGCGACGACCTCACTGTGCACGACGCTTCGCAGTACCCCTACGGGGTCAAGGAGATGCTCGCGAAGAAGTTCGGTCTGCCTCTCGATCGGGTGCATGTGCTGGCGCCGTACATCGGTGGCGGATTCGGCGGCAAGACCTGCGCCTGGCCGCACGTGGCGCTCACCGTGGCCGCCGCCAAGCTGGCGGGGCGGCCGGTCAAGCTCGCCTTGTCCCGTACGCAGACCTACCTGATGACCGGCGGCCGGGCGCCGACGCGCAGCCGGATCCAGCTCGGCGCCGACGCGCAGGGCCGGCTGACGGCCATCGTGCACGACGCGCTCGCCACGTGCACCACAGACGAGTTCGCCGAGGCCGCCATCGCCGCCTCCCGGCACCTGTACGCCTGCCCCAACATCTCCGCCCACCAGCGCGTGGTCCAGGTGGACCGCATCCAGAACGCGTTCTTCCGCGGGCCCGGCGTCGCCCCGGGATCGTTCGCCATGGAGTCGGCCATCGACGAGTTGGCCTGGGAACTGGGCATGGACCCGCTCGAACTACGGCTGCGCAACGAACCCGACCGCGATCCGGTCTCCGGCAACCGCTTCACCAGCCGCCACCTGCGCGAGGCGTACCTGCTCGGCGCGGAGACCTTCGGCTGGCACGACCGCGCCACCCTCCCCCGGGCCACCCGCGACGGGCACTGGCTCGTCGGCCAGGGCATGGCCGCCGCGATCAACCCGGATGCCGTGCTCATCGCCGCCGTACGCCTGCGGCTCTCGGCAGACGGCACGTTCACCATCCACAGCAGCACGAACGAACTCGGCGCGGGCACCTCCACCGCCCAGACCCAGGCCGCCGCCCAGCGCCTCGGCGTCCCCATGGACAAGATCCGCTTCCTGCAGGGCGACTCCGACGTGGCCAAGACCCGCATCCCCGGCGCCTCCGCCGCCACCACCACCCTCGCCTCAGCCATCTGGAACGCGCGCGACCTGCTCGTACGCGAGCTCCTCAAGCTCGCCCAAGGAACCCCGCTCACGGGACTCCGGGCGGGCGAGGTCGAAACGCGCGATGAGGGACTCTTCGCCAGGGACGGCCGCGGAGTGACGTACCGGCGGATCCTGGAGCTGGCAGGGCGGGACCACGTCGAGGTGACAGGCAAGTCGGCGGTGCCGTACCAGACCCTCAAGCGGACCACCAGCACCTACGGCGCGCACTTCGCAGAGGTACGGGTGGACGACGACACCGGCGAGGTACGTGTCACCCGCTGGGCCGGCGCCTTCGACGGCGGCCGCGTCGTCTCCCCCAGACAGGCCGCCAGCCAGATGCGCGGCGGCATCATCCAGGGCATCGGCATGGCCCTCATGGAAGCGACCCTGCTCGACGAACGCTCCGGCCGCGTCGTCAACGCCAGCCTGGCCGAACAGCACATCCCCACCCAGGCCGACGTGCCCGACATCGACGTGTGCTTCGTGGACCGGCCCGACCCCCAGACGCCCCTTGGCGCCAAGGGCATCGGCGAGCTGGGCATCGTCGGGGTCGCGGCGGCGATCGCCAACGCGATCTACCACGCCACAGGCAAGCGCGTCAGGTCCTTGCCCATCAGCCCGGACAAGTTGCTCTCGTGAGCACTTGACCGTGCGGACCTCCTGCCCCTCGACACGCGCAGTCCGCCCACCGATGGTCATCGCCCTTAAGAAGGGTGCGTAATGAGCACCGCTAGGCACGATTGCCCAGAGCTGTTAGTGGGGTAGACGTCGCCCGGCCCCGCGTGACCGGATTCGACGGGAACGGCAGGGTGGCGGGAGTGCGACTGAGCGACGGCCGGACGCCGCCCGCCGACCTGGTCATCGCGGGCATGGGCGTGGTGCCGAACACCGACTGGCTGGAGGGCAGCGGGCTGACGGTGAGCGACGGGGTGGTCTGCGACGAGCGCCTGTTCGCCTTGGGCGCGGAGGATGTGGTCGCCGCCGGCGACGTCGCACGCTGGCCGCACAGCCTGTACGGAGGCACGCTGGTCCGCGTCGAGCACTGGTCGAACGCCAATGATCAGGGCACCGTCGCGGCGCTCAACCTGCTGGCCGGTCCGGAGAACGCCAAGCCCTTCACCGACCTGCCCTCGTTCGCCGCTCACGCACACGGCGCCCGCATCCAGCCGGCCGGCCTGCCACACCTGGCGGACGAGAGCCGCGTCGTGACCGGAGATCCTGGCGAGGGACGTTTCGCCGTCGCCTTCGCCAAGGACGGCGCGCTCGTCGGCGCGGTCGCAGTGAACGCGCCCAAGGACCTGGTGCTCGCCGCCGCCGATGCTCTGGCCCGGGCGTTCCCTCGCGTGCCGCTGTTCGAGCAGGCCCGCGTGGAGGTCGCGCGCCTGGTCGAGTTGCCGGCCGATGACGTCGCCGCACGCCGCCACCAGCGCATCCACATCGCGGCCGCCCTGGTCGGCCTCGCGACGGGAAAGGTGCCGGCCTTCGCACTGGGCGCGGGCGGCGAGACGGCACTGACGCGTCCGCCGGATGTTGCACCCGCAGGCGCCGCCCGGCCGCCGGGAGCGGCTCGCCGGGCTGGTCGCGGTCACCGCGCTGCTCGTGGGTCCCGCCACGCTGGCGGCGGCGCCGGGCGTGGCCGCGTTCCTCGCCCATCACTGCCACTCCTTCCTGACCTTCTAGTTGCTACGATTGCCGATAGTAGTTAGTTGTAGACTCGCGGCATGAAGTTCGCGGGACAGCGGCTGCGCATGGGTGCCGTCGGCGTGGCGCTGAGCATCGCGCTGACCGGCTGCGGCCAGGCAGCACAGGAGCCGGTCGGAACGACCGGCGCGGATGCGGGCATGGGACACGTGCACGGGCTCGGCATCGACCCGGCCGATGGAGCCCTCTACATCGCGGGCCACCATGGCCTGTTCAAGGTCGCCTCCCCCACAACGGTCACCCGGGTCGCCGACCGCGACCAGGACCACATGGGCTTCACCATCACGGGCCCGAAGACCTTCCTGGCCAGCGGGCACCCCTCAGCGGAGGACGCCTCCCCGGAACGACCGCCGCATCTCGGCCTCATCAAGTCGACGGACTCCGGGCTCACCTGGAAGACGATCTCAGAGGACGGCTCGGCCGACTTCCACTCCATCCAGCCCGCCGGTGACAACCTGTACGCCTACGACAGCCAGACCTCGAAGGTCTGGCGGAGCATCGACGGCGGCGGCACCTGGACGCAGGGCACCGAAGAGAAGGTGATCGACCTCGGAGCGAGCGCCGAACAGTCGTCCCGCGTCTACGCCACAACACCCGACGGGCTGAAGGTCAGCGACGACGGCGGGCTGAACTACAACGACCTCACTAAGGCCCCCCTACTCAGTCACATTGACGTCCTGCCCGGCGAAATCCTTGTGGGCGCGGCAGCCGATGGCCAAGTCCACATCAGCCCGGATTCCGGCGAGACCTGGTCGATCGCTGGAAAGCTCCCCGGGCAGGCCGCCGCGTTCACCGCCGTGGACCGCCAGCGCCTGCTGGCCGCCATGGAGGACGGCACGGTGCTGGAATCCAAGGACGGCGGAAAGACATTCGCCACAGCTTTCTCACCCGCCGGCTGAGAACGTCGACGGTCAGTCCGAGTCGCACGCCCCACCAACAGGCCCACGTTGATCATCCCGTCCAAACCCACTCGTCATCGCCCGCCGCGACGGCAGACGAGATGCCGCTCACTGATGTGAACGCCATGGCAGTAGCCCGCGTATCCACACGTGAGGCAGGCGTTCATCCGCTATCAACCGTAGTACATCGCCTAGATGGCACAAGTTGCCCGGAACTGGGCGGCTACCTCCTCGCATTCTGTACTATTTCGCCCCAGGTTTGGATACTTACGAGGAGGCATCGTAGTGGCCGTGTGGACGAGGCTCGGGCGAGTAGCAGTAGCCACAGCGTTAGCCTTGATCGCACTGGCCGCGGCTCCCAGCGGCGCTCTCGCCGATCCGTCACCGGCCAAGGTCCGAGCCAAACTGGTGAAGCTGAACGAACAGGCCGATCAGCTCGTTGAGCGGTACAACCAGGCGAACGAGGCATACAAGACGGCCAAGAAGAAGTACGAGGCTCTCAACACCGAGCTCAGCCGCAAGGACGCCCAAGCCAACGTTCTCCGCGAAGAACTCACCGCGATAGCGATCAATGGCTACCAGAACGGTCCGCTCACCGGCTGGCAGGGGTTCGCCTTCCAGGGCGACCCCGAAACGGCCTTGAGCAGCATGGCCGCTCTTGAGCAGCTGGCGCAAGACAGAGCGGCCAAGATCCATGCCTACGAGGCGACCACGAAAGAGTTGCGGGATCGACGTGCCGAGGCCGAACAAGTCCTGTCGGAGACCGACGACGCACGCGACAAGGTGCGCGGCGAGAAGGCAAAGGTGGACAAGCTGGTCGACGAACAGACCAAGCTCCTGCGACGGCTGGGCACCTTCCAGACGGGCGACCCCAACAGCCCTGGCATCGAATACACCGGTCCGGCCTCCGGCAACGCCCGCCTCGCGCTCCAGTTCGCCTTCGCGCAGGTCGGCAAACCGTACCGATACGGCGGCACCGGGCCCGGCTCCTACGACTGCTCCGGCCTCACCCAGGCCGCCTGGCGCACCGGCGGGGTCGCGTTGCCCCGGACGACCTGGACCCAATGGGCCTGGGGTGCCAGCCGGCGCGTCCCCCTGGACGCGCTGCAACCTGGAGACCTGCTCTTCAGCAAGGGACTGGGCCACATGGGCATGTACGCCGGCAACGGGAAGATGGTGCACGCTCCTCAGACCGGAGACATCATCAAGGTGGTCGACCTCGACGACTACTGGCGCAACCGCCTGCTCGGCGCTGTTCGTCCCTGACACCGTGCGGAGCTGAGGGCTGCTCAAGAAGGTCGACGAAGTCCGCACCGAGGGTTACACAGTCGCTGTCCCCCGTCACGCGCCACCCAATGGCCCCGCGGCAGGTGCATCTGATCGGGACCCAGGAACCCGCCTTAGCTACTACAACAACTAGTAAAATGTGCGGCTATGCGCCATCCACGGCTTCGTGCCGCAGCCACGGCGCCGGCGATCCGGGCCTGTACCACGTCGGCATGCGGACAAGCACCCGACCCCGTCGATCCGGGAACCGGCCACGTTCACGGGCGGGGTGTCGATCCGGGCCACGGGGCCTTGTACCTGGCGGGCCATTGCGGCCTGTTCAAGGCCACGTCGGTGGAGGTCGCCCACGAGTGGCCGGACGCCTCCAGGACCACATGGGCTTCACCGTGACCGGCTCAGGAACGTCTCTGGCAGGTGGCCACCCCGATGACCCGCAGGCCATCAGCCCGTATCAGGGCCTCGCCCACAGCGGCGACGCCGGTCGCACGCGGGCGGCCGTATCCGCGAGCGGCGTCGCCGACTTTCATACGGTGCAAGCTGCGGGAAGCAGGCTGTACGCCTACGACAGCCGGACAGCGCGGGTAGGGGCGAGCTCCGCCGGGAGGAAGACCTGGATACGCGGTACTGAGGAGGACACCCCCGCCCTGGCCGCGAGCGCCGCCGAGCCGGACCGCATCGACGCGGCCATCCTGGGCGGGCTGCGGGTGAGCACGGACGTCTTCTACCCGGCGGCCCCATGAGCGCTCCCCGGCCCAACCGCCGTCGTAGGTCCGGCGGCTTCATGAGCGCCCTGCGCTCGCCGCTCGTGCTCATCCTGGCCACCGTCGTCATCATCGCGGCGCTCGCCTACGTCGTGCCCGCCATCGCGCTCGCCGGGAAGGTCCCTCCCGGCACCCGGGTGAACGGCATCGATATCGGCGGGCTGCCACCCGAATCCGCTCGCGCCCGCCTCGGAGAGGGCCTGAGCGGGCGGTTGACGCAGCCGTTGACGCTGATCGCGGGGAACAAGCGGAAACAGCTCACGCCCGCAGAGCTGGGCCTGGGCTTCGACACGCAGGCGACGGTCGCGGCCGCGATGGAGGGTGCCACCACGCCGGCGGGCATCGCCCGCTCCCTCTTCGGCACCCGGCAGATCCGTCCCGTGGTCACCGTGGACGACCAGCGGCTCGCCACCGGACTCGCCGGCCTGGCCAAGTCCGTGGACAGAAAGCCGGTGGAGGGCGGCATCCGATACCAGGGGCTGGAACCGCGAGCCACACTGCCCAAGCCTGGCCGGACGCTGGATCGCGGCGGGTCGGCGGCGCAAGCGGTACGGGCCGCCTTCGTGGCCGGCCTCACCTCCGCCGAACTGGACGTTCAGGTGGCGCCACCCGCCCTTACCGCCGCCGAGGTCCGTCGCGTCGCCGCGACCACCGCGCGCACGGCGGTCGCGGCTCCTGTCACGGTCGCCAGCGGCGGCAAGGAGGCCACCGTGTCGAGAGAGCAGCTGGCCGCCGGCCTCCGCTTCGTCTCCGACGGCAAGGGCGGCCTGCGGCCCTTCTTCAACGCCTCCGACGTCACCGCGGCCCTGGCCAAGGCCCTGGTGAGCACTCCGCCGAAGGACGCCTCCTTCAAGATCGTCAATGGCAGGCCACTGGTCATCCCCTCGCGAGCGGGCCGTGGCGCCGAGGTCGAGGCGCTTGGCCCGGCGATCAACGAGGCCGTGACGGCAGACGACCGGCGCGTCGAACTGCCCGCGGTGGCGCGGCAACCGCGGGTGACCACGGCCGAGGCGAAGAAGCTGGGCGTCAAGCAGAAGGTCAGCTCGTACACCACCCAGCACCCCTGCTGCGCCCCGCGCGTGACCAACATCCACCGCATCGCCGATATCGTGGACGGCTACGTGGTACAGCCCGGGGAGACGTTCTCGCTCAACGGCGTGGTCGGCCGCCGGGACAGGGCGCGTGGGTTCGTCGAGGCGCCGATGATCCTCAACAACCGGTTCGTCAACGACGTCGGTGGCGGTGTCTCACAGTTCGCCACCACCATGTCCAACGCCGTCTTCTTCGGCGGCTTCGAAGACGTCCAGCATCGTGCTCACCAGTTCTACATCTCCCGCTACCCGGCCGGCCGCGAGTCCACGGTCTCGTATCCGCAACCGGACTTCCGCTGGCGCAACGACTCGAAGTACGGGGTGCTCATCAAGACGTCGTACACCGGCACCTCCATCACCGTGGATTTCTGGAGCACCAAGCGCTACGAGATCGAATCGCAGAGTTTCGGGCGCTACAACGTCAAGCCCATCACGGAGCTCACCGATTCCGATCCTGAGTGCATCCCCATGGAGGGCGCGGAGGGGTTCGCCATCGACGTGTGGCGCATCTTCAAGAAGGACGGGAAAGTCCTCCGCAAGCAGCGCTTCCACACCGTGTACGACGTCGAGCCCCGCCTTACCTGCACGAAGTCCTAGGCACCGAAGTGAGATGGCCTCATCGACGATCGTTCCATCTTCTGCTCTGCGGGTTCGCACTGTGCGGTGGAACGTCGTGGTCTGCACCGCGGTGCGATGGGGGAGACGTACGTCGCAACTGGACATCTCGCTTTTTGCCGGGCTGTCTCGTCACAGGGGAATACCCCTTGGCGCGACCGCCTGCGAAGGGGGCTGCCAGCCCAACGGGCTCCGTTCCACGATCACGAGCGCAGATCGGACGTCAATGTTGCGCCTGCCGAAAATCACATCCGCCCAGGTCATGTCCATGTGAGGGCTTCGCGTGGCGGCGCGCACTCCGGCCACCCAGGAGACGGAAACGCGTGCGGCAGGATGATCAGTCATGCTCCTTCGCCTGGCCTACCTGAAAGATGTCAATACTCCGTTCATGGTCGCAAGCTGCGGGTTTCTCTCGGCTTCCTGGTCTGAGCAGTGGCCTGGGTCGGGGATGCTCGAGGCTCGTGACGCTCCGTCTCTTCTATATTGATCTTCTGCCGCCTTGTGGGCTGGCTGAGACTGCTGCCCCGTAGCGACGCGTCCAAGAACATGGAGATCCTCGTCCTGCGGCACGAGGTCGCCGTGCTGCGCCGTCAGGTTGGCCGTCCGAGACTGTCGTGGGCGGATCGAGCGGTGCTGTCCGCGCTAGCCCGAGGGCTGCCGGCGGTGCAGCGCGCCCATCGACACGGCCCCGCCCCGCGCCGCAGCGGGCCGACATGGAAGCAGTTCCCGACCGCCCGGGCCGAGCACATCGCCGCCGTCGGCTTCCTCCATGTGGACACCGTCAACCTCACACGCCTGTATGCCCTGATCATGCTCGAACACGGCAGCCACCGCGCCCACCTGCTCGGCGTCACCACCAACCCCACCGGCCCGTGGACCAACCAGGCCGCCCGCAACTTCCTGATGAACGGTGACACCGGCGCCGACCTGACGGGGCTGAAATTCCTGATCCGCGACCGCGGCGGCCAGTTCACCGATGCCTTCAACGTGGTCTTCGCCGCCGCCGGCCTGTGCGTCATCAAGAGCCCACAGCAAGCTCCGAAGACGAACGCGCACTGCGAACGGCTCATCGGCACCCTACGCCGCGACCTCCTGGACAGCATGCTCATCCTCGACGAGCACCATCTACGTCGAACGCTCATCCGCCACCTGGCGCACTACAACACGGCCCGACCTCACCGCGGCATCGGACAGCTGCCCCCATCGCCAGCCGAAACAGGACCGCCAAGCCCCATTGACCTGGCCGACCACGGTGTCCACCGCAAAACCATCCTCGGCGGCCTCATCAACGAGTACCGGATCGCCAGCTGATAGTGGGCTGGCTGACACCACCCGAGAAACCGGCAGGTCAGACCCCAGCATCCTATTCATGAGCCCCACAGGAACCCGCCCCGCGCCCGGGCTCCCACACAGCCGCCAGCGTACCGCTTAAATGGCGTTGACCGGTAGCAGAAGCACGTCTACATTCATGTCAACAGGACATTTCCGCGAGACACCCCCCAAGAAGCTACCTTCATCATCCAGAACGATGGTGAATCAGCCGAGGAGAACGCGTGCAAGAACGCTTCGGAAGCAAGTCGGCCATCGTCGCACTGACCGCCCTCACCCTGGCCGTGTTCGTCTACGTGACCACCGAGTCGCTGCCCATCGGCCTGCTCCCCCTGATCGCCCAGGATCTCGGCACCAGCCCGTCAGCGGTCGGGCTCCTGGTCACCGGATACGGCCTGATCATCGTGCTGGTGTCCCTGCCGCTCACGCGACTGACTCGCCGGCTGCCCCGGCGGCGGCTGCTGTGCGTCCTGTTAGGCATCTTCGTCGTGGCGACCTGCCTGTCAGCCATGGCGGGGAACTACTGGCTGCTCATGGGCGCCCGGATGGTGACCGCGCTGAGCCAGGCGCTGTTCTGGGCCATCGTGACGCCGGCCGCCGCCGGCCTCTTCCGGGCCGAGGTGCGCGGCCGGGCCCTGTCCATCCTGTACGCCGGTGCCTCCAGCGCCGCGCTGACCGGCATCCCGGCCGGCACGTGGCTCGGCCAGCAGACCAACTGGCGGGTGGCGTTCCTCGCGCTCAGCGGCCTGGCCCTGCTCGTCCTCGCCACGATCGCGGCCGTCCTGCCCGACACGCCCGCCGGGCAGGGCGCGGCGGACCGGGGCAGCGCGCCCGACCGCGGCCGGTACCTGTCGATCGTGGTCACCACGGCGGTCGCGGTCACCGGCGCGTTCACGGCGTTCACCTACATCAGCCCGTTCCTGAGCGACGTCAGCGGCTTCACCGAGTCATCGATCGGCCCGCTTCTGCTGGCACGCGGGATCGCGGGCCTGGCCGGCGTGTTCGTGGTGGGCTACCTCGTCGACCGCCACGGCTGGATCACCATGACGGGGCTCATAGGCCTGCAGGCGTTGGCGCTCGCCGGGCAGTACGCATTCGGCGCCTCCCCGGTCGGGACCGTCATCGCGATCTCCCTGTCCGGCTTCACACTCGCGGGCCTGACCGCCGTACTGGGATCGCGGGTGCTCGTGTACGCGCCGGGCGAGTCGGTCATGGCGAGCGCCGCTACCTCCACGGCGTTCAATGTGGGCATCACCGCGGGCGCGTTCCTCGGCAGCGTGCTGCTGCCCGGTCCGGGCGTGCGCAGCACGGCACTGGCCGGGGCGCTGCTCAGCCTGGCGGCGTTCGCCATCGTGCTGGCCGAGCCGGTCCTGTCCAGCCGGCGGAAGATCGCGCCGGCCACGGCCGCCGACCCTCTGCCCGAGGGCGCGCGAGTCACGTGATCCCATGCTCAACGCACCAACCGTGCAACCTCCTTGCCTGCCTTGAGTGGTAGCCTCAAGGGCATGTCGCTCGACGTGGAACACCTTCCCCTGGTCGGCGGGCACCCCGCGCTCGATCTGGTCAACACGCTCGAACGAGGGGTACCGCTCGACGGCGGGCCGCCCCACGACTATCTGTCCGACGCCCCCGCGTTGCTGCGCTGGGCGGCCAGGGCAGGCCTGATCAGCGACGCGGAGCGCGATCGGGCCGGCCAGGCGTGGCATGACGATCCCGCGTCGGCGCAGGCGGGGCTGGCCACCGTACGGGACATCCGGGAAGGGGTGCACCTCGTGGTGCTCGCAACGATCCGGCCCGCCGACGGCGGGCCGGATGGCGACGCGGGCGAGGGGGATCCGATCGCGGCCGGGGCCGCGCTGGTCGCGCTGCACGAGCGATGGGCCGGAGCAGCCGCCAGAGCCGCGCTGGTGCTCGACAGAGGCGACCCACCGCAGGTGCGGCTCACCTACGGCACGATACCCGCCATGCTGATACCCGACCGGGTCGCCGAGGCCGCACTCGACGTCCTGCGGACGGCCGACCTGACCCGGGTACGCCGCTGCCCCCTACGCGACGGCGGCTGCGGGTGGCTGTTCCTCGATCAGAGCCGCAACGGCTCCCGCCGCTGGTGCCGCATGGCCGACTGCGGCAACACGGCCAAGGCCCGGCGGCTCACCGAGCGCCGCCGCGCCGCCCGGGGCGGCACCCCGTAGGACTCGTACGCGATCAACGGTCGACGCCGCTCCCAGGCAGCGGGTCACCATGAGCCACATCTCCCCCAGCCCATGAGCCACGTCCCGGGAAGGGCCAGGCCTGTTACCAGCGGCCTCTGGCTCAGCCACCTGGCCCAAGTCCTGACTCGCAACCACACCCGGGACCTGGCCTGGTGGACCATCGCCCGCTACACCACCGCCCCCGCACGCCGGCGCCTGCTCCGGGCGACGGTCGGGATCACCGTCGGGCTCCTCGTCGCTCTGACCCGCCTCGCAATCACGTACCCGTGCCAACTGCAGGACCTGGACGACCGCGTCAGCTCGTGATCTGACCCTCTTCCCCAAGACCCCGGGCGGTTGGCGCCCCCGACGGCGTCGCATTCTTCGGCACCCATACCCAGGTGCGTCCAGACGGGCACGCCGAGTGCCGGAAGAGGCGCACTCGTTACTTCGACCAATGGTCGACCGGGTCGAGTGCCAGGATCGAGAACTTACGGGTGGCCTTGTTCTCGTAGTCCCTCAGGCCGGGCAGGTTGTCCATCCACAAGTTGTAGACCCGCCCCCAGTCGGGCAGTTCAGAAGTGACAAGCCGAGGGATCGCCTTGAGGGTCCGCCTGCCGACCTCCAGCGTCACCTCGGACATCGCTGCGGCGTTGGCGACCCATTCCGGGTCCTTCGGCGCGCCGCCGTTGCTGCCGCAGAGGAGGAAGGTGTCTCCGTCAGCGGTGTACGCCAGCAGGCTCACGCGGGCTATGCCGCTGTGGCGGCCCACGGTGTGAAGGAGGAGCAGATTCCTGCCCTCGAACATGCCGCCGACCACTGCGCCGTCGGCCCGGAACTCGGCCACGATCTCGTCATTGAAAGTGCCCATCCTCCTGGTCGCCGTCGAGTTAACGGCCAACGCCATCGCTCACATGGCCGGCGGCCACGGCGGCTGGTTCGGCACCGAGATCACCCCCGGCAGACCCGTTCAGCGATGACGACGGCACCCTTGTGACCACATGCCCGAGCGTCCCGAGCATCACGTTGCCAGGGTGCGGTGAATCGCTCCGACCTGACCGGGACCAGGCTCGGCACCCTTCTGGACGGTAGCGATCATCACCGCCTGGACAGCCTTCCGAGGGGCCACGTGAGCGCTGGTTATCGGGCCAGTGGGACGGGATGGGTGGCGCCGGTTACGCGGCGGCGTACAGTGGCGCTCTGGTTGAGATCGGGGCGGAGCCGGACTCCGTGGCCAGGGGCGGTTCCCGGGCTCAGCCGGCCGGAGGAGATGTCCGGCAGGCCGGTGACAAGCTGCGGGTACCAGCTTGAGTAGTAGGCCCTGGTGGTCTCCTGGATGAACACGTGCGGCAGATGGACGGCCAGGTGCGCCGAGGCGGCCAGCACCACGGGCCCGCTGCAGTCGTGCAGCGCGAGGGGCACTTCGGCCGCGAGCGTGCGCTCGGCCAGAGCCAGGACCTCGCTGATCCCGCCACACCAGCCGAGGTCGGCGATGAGGACGTCCACCCCGCGCCGATCGAGCAGAGGGGCCACGGCCGTGCGGCCACCCAGCGTCTCACCGGCGGCGATCGGAACCGGGCTGGTCGCTCGCAGTTCGCCGAGCTCGACGTAGCGATCCGGCCGTATCGGGTCCTCGACCCACAGGGGGTCGAACTCCGCGAGCGCCGCCAGAATGACCTGCGCCGCGGACGGCTCCCACAAGCCGTGCAGTTCCACGAGGAGGCGCATGCGATCACCGACGGCGTCGCGCACCTTGCGCAAGGGGCCGAGTCCGGCATCGAGGTCGGCCCGGCTGATCTCGCGTCCCGCCGAACGTTCGGCGTAGACGTCGAAGGGCCAGATCTTCATGGCCGACACCCCCTCGGACAGAAGATCCTCGGCCAGTCGGTCGGCGTGGTGGAGGAAGCCGTAGAGGTCCTCGTGGCGTCCTTCGCCGGACACCCCCCAGTTGGCCGACTTCTGACCGCTGGGGTGGCGCATGTAGTGCGGGCCCGCGCAGGTGTTGTAGATCTGCACGTCGCTCCTGACCCGGCCGCCGAGCAGTTCGGTCAGCGGCAGGCCGGCCTCCTGACCCATCGCGTCCCACAGTGCCAGGTCAACGGCCGACAGCGCGCGGACCTCGGCGCCGCTGCCCAGGTAGCCGACATAGCCCTCCAGCTCCGTCAGCAGCGCCCGCAGCTCGTCCGCGTCCCGCGGCATGGCGCGCCCGACCAGGGCGGGCGCCAGAGCCTCGTGGAGGTGCGCCTCGGCCGCGGCGGCGCCGTAGTAGGTCTCGCCCAGCCCGACGATTCCCGAATCGAGGTGCACCTGAACCAGCAGCAGGTTGGGCAGTTCCTCGACGACGAGTGTCTCGATGCCTTCGATGCTCATACATGTCTTCTTATCGGCCAGACTGGTCTGACCGCAACTCCGGGCTGATGTCCGGTCATGGTTGACGAAACCTCCTGTTTACCTAGATGGTGGTCTGACCGGTAAGCCCGCAAAGGAGTCTGCGATGCCGTTGACGATACGTACGATCGCCGGCCTGGCCCTCATAACCGCCTCCGTGACGGCCTGCGCCCCTGGTGCCGCACCCGCCGAAGCCCCCGACGCGGTCAAGGCTGTGTCCAGTGCGCTGCCGACCGAGCCGGTCACGTTGACACTGAGCCACTTTGAGGAAGGCGGCCAGGGGAAGGCGATCGAGCTGCTGGCCGCCAAGTATCAGCAGCTTCACCCCAACATCACGATCAAACCGACGTACACGGCCTTCGCCGACTACGGCAAGAACATCAAGCTGCAGATGTCCTCGGAATCGGCGCCCGACATCGCTCAGGCCGGCCAGGCGCAGACGATGCAGGGCCCGCTGGTCCAGGCGGGCCTGCTTCGGCCGCTGGATGAGTACGCCAAGCTGTACGGCTGGAGCGAGCGGTTCAAGCCGGGCCTGCTCGACCAGGCCCGGTTCTCCAAGGACGGCAAGACCTTCGGCACCGGCGAGCTGTACGGCATAGCCTTGGGCGGCAACCTGGTCGGCGTCTACTACAACCGGGACAAGCTCGCCAAGCTCGGCATCACCACCCCCTTCAAGGATCTGGCCGCCTTCCAGGACGCGCTGGCCAAGGCCAAGGCGGCGGGCGAGACGCCGATCCAGCTCGGCAACCTGGAGGCCTGGCCGGGCAATCACGTGCTGTCCGATCTGATCGCTCAGTACGAGCCGCACGAGAACGGGCTCAACTGGGTCTACGGCCGCAAGGGCGCCACCTTCGACAGTCCCGGTGTGCAGCAGGCCACCAAGACCCTCGCGGAATGGGCCAAGGCCGGCTACATCGACTCCTCCGCCAACGGCACTTCCGACAGCGACGGCGTCGGCAAGTTCGTCAAGGGCAAGGGCGTCTTCATGGTCTCCGGCAGCTGGAACCGGTCGCGTATCGACGAGAACATGGACGGCAAGGCAGGATTCACCGCGATGCCGCCGGTCAAGGCCGGTGACCCGATCCGCGCGACGGGCGCGACCACCTCGCCGTTCAGCATCTCGGCCAAGACCAGGTACCCCGACGTCGCCGCCAACTTCATCGACTTCATGACCCGGCCGGAGAACGCGGCCACGCTCTTCCAGGGCGGTTACCTGCCCGTCGCCGAGCGTGACGCGGGCATATCCAAGGCGGGCAGTGCCCAGGAGGGTTTGGTGGAGACCTGGCAGCAGGTTCTCGCCGACGACGGGCTGGCGCTCTACCTCGACTGGGCGACCCCGTCGATGGGCGACACCCTCTTCCCGGCGGTCCAGCAGCTGATCGCCGGTAAGACGACGCCGGACGAGCTCATCTCCACGGTCCAGGAGAACTGGGCCGACGAACGCGGCAACGGCTAGGGCGCTATGAGGGCCAACTCCAGAGTCGCCTACCTGTACATCCTGCCCGGTTTCCTGGTCTTCGCGCTGTTCGTTCTGATGCCGCTGGGGCACACCGCCTGGCTGTCGCTGTACGACTGGGACGGCATCACCCTCGGCACCTGGACCGGGCTGGACAACTACACCGAGCAGCTGGCCGATCCCGACGTCCGCACCGCTTTCAGCCACTCGATGGTGTTCCTGTTCTTCTTCGCCGCGCTGCCCGTCGGCCTGGGACTGGTGCTGGCCTCCGTACTGTCGCGGTTCCGGCTGCGCGGGCTGGGCTTCTTCCGCACCGTGATCTTCCTGCCCCAGGTGGTGACCGCGGTGGTGGTCGGCATCGCGTGGCGGTGGATGTACGCCGACGAGGGGACCATCAACCAGCTGCTGTCCGCGGTCGGCCTGGACGGGCTGGCCCGCGCCTGGCTGGGTGACTTCACCTGGGCGCTGCCCGCGCTCGGGCTGGTCGGCACCTGGGTGATGTCCGGGCTGTGCATGGTGTTGTTCCTGGCCGGCATCAGCAAGATTGACGCCAGTCTGTACGAGGCGGCCCGCGTGGACGGAGCCGGTCCGGTCAGGGAGTTCTTCGCGGTGACCTTGCCAGGACTCAAGCAGGAGATGGCCGTGGGGCTCACGCTCACCACGATCGCCGCGCTGCGCTCCTTCGACCTGGTCTACGTCACCACCGGTGGCGGCCCGGGCAACGCCACCAACGTCCCCGGTTTCGAGATCTACAAGCTGGCCTTCCGCCAGGGGGCCGTGGGCGAGGCCTGTGCGGTCGCCGTGATGCTCACCGTGCTCATCTTCACTGTGGTCCTGTTGATCACCCGGTTGCTGCGGGAGAAGCTGTGAACGCCCGTTTCGAACGGCTCGGCGCCTACACCTTCCTGTGCCTGTTCGCCCTTGCCGTACTGCTCCCCCTGTTCAGCATCCTCTCGGTTGCCCTGCAGCCTCAGGGGGCGCCGGTCACCGGCCTGAGCTGGCCAGACGATCCGCAGTGGGGCAACTTCGCGCGGGCGTGGAGCACCGGCTCCTTCGGCGACCTCATCACCTCGAGCGTTATCGTCGCGGTGGTGGTGGTTCCGGTCGCGACGGTGCTGTCTGTGATGACCGGGTATGCCTTCGGCACCATGCGGTTCCGTGGCAGCACCCCGCTGTTCTACGTGATGCTGATCGGCATCGTCATGCCGTACGAGGCCACCGTGGTGCCGCTCTACTACGACCTGCGCCAGTTCGGTCTCACCGACAACTACCTGGGCCTGATGCTGCCCGAGATCGGGTTGTCGGTGTCGTTCGGCACGTTCTGGATGCGGGCCTTCTTCCTTTCCACGCCCCGCGCGCTGATCGAGGCGGCCCGCATGGACGGCGCCAACTCCTTCACCGTCCTGTTCCGTATCTTGCTGCCTGTCGCCCGGCCCGCCGTCACCACGCTCATGGTCCTGTTCTTCGTCTGGAGCTGGAACGAGTTCCTGCTGTCGCTGGTGCTGCTGCAGGATCCGGCCGTCCGCACCGCGCCCGCCGGCCTGGGCCTGTTCGTCGGCCAGCGCACCACCGACGTCGCCGGCCTGTCGGCCGGGGCCCTCATCGTCACCGTCCCCGTCGTCATCGTCTACCTTTTCCTGCAACGCCATGTGATCCGCGGCATGCTGCAGGGCGCCGTCAAGGGCTGACCCCTTTCGAGGAGAAGGAAGGCTCCGTACGTGTCCCACGCCATCGATTTCCGGTTCGCGCCCCCCTCGCGCTGGACAGCGATCTGCCTGCCCGACGACCCGCACAAGACCCTGGTCCGCGAGGACGGCGCCCTGCTCTACGGCTTCACGCAGACGCATCTCGCGGCCTGGCACTTCGCCACCGTCGTGGAGTTCTCCGCCCAGACCGCCGACCGGCCCGTGTCGGTGACCCAGCGCACCGAGTCCGCCGCACGCCCCATCGTGGTCACCACCATGCGCTACCCCCGGCTTGAGCTCACGCTGACCGCCTTCGCCCACGGGCACGACGGCTTCCGCGCCGATGTCGTGATGTGGGAGCTGACGCACATCGGCGACGACGGCGAGGTGCTCACCGGATTGCACATCGACCACCACGACCGCGACGCGGTGCTGACGGGTGGCACGACACCGTTCCACGTCGCCTACTCGGTGGCGCCCGAGCAGGCTCCTGCCCAGCCGATCTGGATGGACGACACCGCCGAACAAGACGGCACGCCGCTCGGCCCTGTCGCCCTGGTCCACCGGCCGCAACGGCTCCATCTCGCCCACCCGACCGGATTCCGCCCCGCCACCGGCCTCGACGTCACCCCCGAGATCCTGCGACCAGGCGGGCGTATCGGCGGGGCACTGGTCCTGCCGCAGCCGGCCGTGGCCGAGACGCCCGCCATCGTGGACCTGGCCTGGGCCGAGGCCGCCCTGACCCGTGCCCGCGCCTTCTGGGACGAGCTTCCAGCGCTACGGCTGCCGATCACCGTGCCCGACCCCGCCGTGCAGGACCTGCTGGTGGCCTGCGTGCGCAACCTGCTGCAGGCGCGGGAGATCCACGACGGGCTGCCGGTGCCGCAGGTCGGCGCCACGGTCTACCGCGGCTTGTGGATCGTCGACGGCCATTTCATCCTGGAGACGGCCCGCTACCTCGGCTTTGCCGCCGACGCCGACGCCGGGGTGCGGGTACTCCTGCGCCGGGCCAGACCCGACGGCTCCATCACCGGGTTGGAGATGGCACCGCACATCAAGGAGACCGCGATCGCGATCGCCACGCTGGTGCGGCAGTCGGAGCTCAGCACCGACCCGCGCGGCGCCCTCAGCTCGCACTGGCCGGTAGTGCTGCGCGCCATCAACCACATCGCCGACCTGCGCCGCCAAGCCGACGCGTTGCCCATCGGCCACCCGCTGCACGGCCTGATGCCGCCGGCGTTCGCCGACGGAGGAGTGGCAGGCGTACGGGCGGAGTACACCACCACGCTGTGGACCCTCGCGGGGCTGCGCGCCGCGGTCAGGGGAGCGACGATGCTCGGCCGCGCATCCGATCGCGACGCGATTCACGCGCAATACCTCCAGCTGCGCGCCAACTTCGACAAGGCGGCCCGCCGGCACCGGGAGGAAGGACTCGCGTACCTGCCCATGATCCACCCGGAGAGCGGCTCGCATCACTACCACGCGGGTCCCGTCGAGACCGACGTGGCCGCATGGCATCGGATCCGGCCCGGCAGCGCCACGTGGGCGCTGTGCCAGGCCATCTGGCCGGGCGAGGTGTTCGAGCCCGGCGACCACGTGGTCACCGACCTGCTGGCACTGTTCGACGCGCTCGATGACGAGCAGGGGATTCCTGCCGAGACCGGCTGGCTGCCCTACCGCGCCGTCTGGCCCTACGCCGCCTCGTTCGCCGCGCACGCGTGGCTCTACGCCGGCCGCGCCGACAAGGCGGTCGACTACCTCTACGCCTTCGCCAACCATGCCGCGCCCACCCGCGTATGGCGAGAGGAGCAGTCGCTGACCGCCACCGGCCACGGGCAGCTGTGGGGGGACATGCCGCACAACTGGGCCTCGGCCGAATTCGTGCGACTGGTCAGGCATCTGCTGCTGTTCGAGCGGGACGACACACTCGAACTGCTGCCTGCCGTACCGGCTGAGTGGTTCGGGGCCGGTCAGACCATCGAGCTGGAGCGCAGCACCACCCGCTTCGGGCCGATCAGCCTGCACGTCACGACCGAGCACACGGACGTGGTCACGGTCACCGTCCGCTACACCCGCCACGGCGGCGCCCACCCGGCACCGGACCGGCTCTCCCTGAGCCTGCCCCTTCCCGAGGGAGCCGCCGAGCGGCCCACCGAGATCACCGTCGACGGCCGCGCGGTGCCGCCCGCCGACGGGCGGATCCCGCTGGCCACGGTCGACGACGTCACCGTCCGCATGACATACCGTCGGCTATCATGATCAGGGACGTTTGCCCCCTGCGGGGGCGGGAACTAGCATCCGGTCTGACCGCGCAGGGTGCTGTCGGGAGGATCACCGGTGACGATTGACGCCGTTCCGCGTGACACGCTGTCCAGCTATCTCGAGGACGCCCTGCTCACCGGGAAGATCAGCCCGGGCAGCCGGCTCCCCTCCGAGCGGCTGCTTGCCCAGCGTTTCGGGCTCAGCCGCCCCTCCGTCCGAGAAGTCATCAAGGAACTACAGGAGCGTGGGCTGGTCCGGGTGATTCCCGGGCGCGGCACGTTCGTCCGCGAGCCGAGCAGTGTCGACAGCATCCGCCCGCTGGAGGCCTATTACCGCCGGCGCAACGCCACCCCGCGCGAGGTGACCGACGCGCGGATCATGCTGGAGACCCACGCCGCCGTGCTGGCCGCGCGAAACGCGACCGAGGACGACCTGACCGCGCTGCGCAAGATGCTGAACGCCTTCGAGAAGGCCGGCAACGTCGTAGAGAAGGCCCGCGCCGACATCGCCTTCCACATCCTCATCGCGCGGGCCGCCCGTAACTCCGTGCTGGAGGTGATGTTCCTGTCGATCGCTGGGCTCACCTTCGAATACATGCTGCGCAGCCTCGCCGACCCCACGATCGTCCGCGAGGGCGCCCCGTACCACGACGACATCCTCGCGGCGATCGCCGACCGCGACACCGAACGGGCTCGCCGCGCCATGGAGGGCCACCTGTCAGTGGCGCACTACCACTACGGCGAGGACCTTGACCAGGGGCTCGACACGCTCGCCCGCCGTGAGCTCACCCGGGTGATGGGGCCGGGTGTGTCACTCGACGGCATCATCGAATCGGTGCTGACCGCGCTCGACGGCCCTGATGACGACCTGCTGCGACTGGAGCCCAACTCCCGTCAGCGATAGAGTCTGTTCTCAGATTGATCTTCATGGGATCCGTCCCTCCACGATCGGTGCACCACCGCCAAGACCGGCCCAATCCCCACCATCCGCCCTCACCACGATCTCCAAGCCGCCACCGACCCCGACTTGCAGAACGACTACCGACGCCGGCGGCCCATGGTCGAACGCGCCGTGACCTGGCTGGTGGCCCGAGGCACCTGACCAGTGGACGGGCCAACTCATGCCGACCCACCCACCAAGATCTTCAGGACGTTCCTGTCAGTCCTGGTTGAACAGTGAGCAGCCGCCGTCGGCCAGCAGGGTCGTGCCGGTGATGTAGTCGGCGTCGGGCGAGCACAGGAACGCGGCCACCCGGGCCACCTGCTCGGGGGATTGCGGAACTCCCAGCGGAATGGCCTGGGCGGCCCGCGCGGCGTAGGCGGGCTCGTTGTCGAACTGCCACTTGGCCAAGCCCGCGGCCACAATTCCCGGCGCGAGGGCGTTGACGAGGATGCCGTGCGGTGCCAGCTCCTTGGCCATCGACCGGGCGAGCATCGCCACGCCGGCCTTCGACGCGCTGTAGGCCGCGATCTCCGGCCACGGCACCGTGCCGACCCAGGATCCCGTCAGCACGATACGCCCGCCAGATCCTTGGGCCACCATGCGCCGTGCGGACGCCTGGGCCGTGTGGAAGCAGCCGGTGAGATTGATCGCCAGCTGTTGCTCCCAATCCTCGACAGAGATCTCCAGGAACGGAGCGGATTTGACGACGCCGGCGTTGGCGATTGCGATATCGAGATGTCCGACCTCGTCGACGGCGGCGTCCAGGGACTGCCGATCGCGCACGTCGGCCTGCACGTAGCCCACCTTGCCGTGGGCGGATGCGGTGGCGATCCACGCGCGGGCCTCGGCCGGCGACTTCACGTCCAGGAGCGTAACCCGAGCTCCCCTGCGCGTCAGCTCGGCGGCCATCGCGGCACCGATGTCTCCTGCGCCACCGGTGATCAACGCGGAGCGTCCCTCTAGCATGGGCATGATCCATTCTCTCTGGTTTGACCGGTCAAACCAGAATCCTACGCCGGAGAGGAGGTGTTCTCCCTCGAGTCCAGCCGGTGAGAGGCGCAGACTCCGCGGGCTTGGCCGAGAAGCCGGCCAGGCGGCCGGCGAGGAGGCCGGCGTTCTTGCTGACGCGAGACGATGAAGCACGACACGCCCAGCTGGCTGCAACCCTTGGCGGCTCGCGGCATCGCGCGGGCGGGTGAGCGGCCGTGCGGAAGCCAGCCGTCCCACCCGCCTGCCCGAGGTGGTCAGCGTTGCGGTTGTTCGGCGAGAAGCGCGGGGTCGTTCTTGCTCGAACGGCGGCGGCGAGCGCGTACAGGTAACCCCGGATCGTGGTCGCCCGCGAAGCGTTCGGCTCCATTGCCACGTCGAGCACCCGGCGACCGATGTCCTTCTGCTGGATCATGACCCCTCCACGTCAGCCCATGAGGGATGGCATGGAGGGGATGACGGACGCCGGCCATCCGTCAGGTTTCGCGGTGAAGTGCGGCGCGGCCACGGACGACCAGTGGGACCGTGCAGCCGGCGAGGTGATCTCCCGGCCGGGCTGCTGTCCCGTCCAGGTGACGTCCCGTTTCTCGGTGGAGCGGACGCACACGCGGCCGCGCTTGGCACCGTCGGGGTAGCCGTTCCAGTTGATACGGCCTCGGCGGGTGGGCACCTCATCGGTGGTTCCGCTGGATCTCGGACCAGGCGGCCACCGCGCAGGCGTGCTGTCACAGCTTCGGGTGGCGGACGAACATCTCGGCCTGCTGGTCCATCGGCATCTTGTTGACGACGGCGGCCATGGCGGCGGCGGCCGCGCCACGCTTGACCCGGCGCGAGGTGTCCGCCGGCGCCTGGCACGCCTGGGCGGCCTCGATCCGCAAGATGAACCGATGTTCCTCGGGTGCGGGGTCACGGATGCCGGAAGGGGACGCGAGCGCGATTTGCCGATCGTCGGCGAGTTTGGAGCAGCTTGGGCTTGAACCTCCACTGGACTGGAGTTCCTACCGTACTGGCGTACCCGTTCGAGAGGAGTTCCGTCATGGCGCCAGTGGACCCAGCGCCCGACCCAGCGCCCGACACAGCGCCCGACACCACGCGGCTCGTGCAGGCCCTGCGGGAGCACACCGCCGGGTTCGCCCGCGCGGCGGCCGGCGGCGAGCCGGACGCCACGGTGCCGACCTGCCCGGAGTGGCGGCTGGCCACCTTGGTGGGGCACATCGGCCAGGCCGACCGGTGGGCGGCGGAAATCGTACGGACGGGGGCGCCCCAGCCGATCCCCTACCCGCGCGAGGCCGACCCCGGCCCGCCGGGTGAATGGGAGGGGTGGCTGCGCGCCGGCGCCGAGGAGCTGATCACGGCCGTCGGGGAGGCCGATCCCGGGGCCCGGATGTGGTCGATCGTGGGCCCGGCGCCGGCGACGTTGTGGCTGCGCAGGATGTTCTGCGAGACCGCCATCCACCACTACGACGCGGCACTCACGACGGGGGCCGCGTACCGGATCGCCGACGACCTGGCGGCGGACGTGCTGACCGAGGGTCTGGAGATGATGGCGCGGACGGCGGTGGTGGAGGCGTTCGTCCCCGAGCTGGCCAGGTTGCGCGGCGCGGGCGAGCGGCTCGGGGTCCGGCCGCACGGGATGGACGGCTGGCTGGTCACCAGGCTGCCCGAGGGGATCCGGTGGGAGCGCGGGCGCAGCGACGGCGACGTGGTGGTGTCGGGCTCGATGACCGAGATCATGCTGGTGTTCGCGCGGCGCGTGCCGCCCGGCGACGTCAGCGGGAAGCGGGCGCTGCTGGATCACTGGCTGGCCAACACGGCGTTCTAGCGCTGTTCTGGCCCTGTGCTGCTGCCACTTGTTCCGGTGCTCCCCTTCAAAGCCCCCTTCAAGGCCCCCCTTCAGAACTCCACGTGCGTGTCGGGGTCGCCGCCGAGGCGGCCGGCGCCGTCGAGGGCGTCGAGGCGGGCCATGTCCTCCGGCGACAGGCTGAAGTCGAACACCTCGAAGTTCTGCCGCATGCGCTCCGGGTTGGCCGACTTGGGGATGGGCACGGCGCCGAGCTGCGCGTGCCAGCGGAGCACCACCTGGGCGGGCGTGCGACCGTGGGCGGCGGCCAGGTCGCAGACCACCGGCTCGTCCAGCAGCTTGCGGCCGGCGCCGAGCGGGCTCCACGACTCGGTCACGATGTCGTGCTCGGCGTGCCAGGCGCGCACGTCGCGCTGGGGGAAGCCGGGATGCAGCTCGACCTGGTTGACGGCCGGCCAGACGCCGGTCTCGTCGGCCACCCGCTCGATCTGCGCGGGCGTGAAGTTGGAGACGCCGATCGAGCGGGCCAGGCCCTGCTCGCGCAAGTGTACGAAGGCTCGCCAGGTGTCGGCGTAGAGGTCGCGGCCGGGCAGCGGCCAGTGGATGAGGTAGAGGTCGACGTAGTCGAGGCCGAGCCGGGCCCGGCTCTCCTCGAAGCCGCGCAGGGCCGCGTCGTAGCCGTGCTGGGAGCCGCGCAGCTTCGTGGTGACGAACAGCTCCTCCCTGGCGACCGGCGCGTCGGCCACGGCGGCACCGACGCCCCGCTCGTTGCCGTAGCTGGCGGCGGTGTCGATCAGCCGGTAGCCGAGCGAGACGGCGTGGGTGACGGCCTGGCGGGCCTCCTCGTCGTCCATGGGCCAGGTGCCCAGCCCCAGGCGCGGCATCGGGCGGCCGTCGGCGAGCATGACGGTCATGACGTGGTCCTTCCCCCTGTTTCCGGCCGGCGCGGGGGTGCGGCGGCCAAGTGTGCTCCTTACCCGCGCGCTACCGAGGCCAATCCGCCGCGCCGTGTCACAGTCGCGCCCCCGCGCGCCTCATAGGCGGTAGATCACTCATGGAGGTGCGATGTGCTTACCGTCATAGGCGCGGGCTTCCCGCGCACCGGAACCAGCTCGATGAAGGCGGCTCTGGAACGGCTCGGGTTCGGGCCCTGTCATCACATGTTCGACATCATGACCCAACAGGATCGCGTCGACCGGTGGCTGCCCCTCGCCGAGGGCGCCGAGGTGGACTGGGAGCACGTGTTCGACGGGTTCAACTCCACGCAGGACTGGCCGGCCGCCCACTTCTGGCGGGAGCAGGCGCGGGCGTACCCGGAGGCGAAGGTCGTGCTCACCGTACGCGACCCGCACGCCTGGTACGTGAGCATGCAGATGCTGATCGCCAACGGCCCCGGGCGGCAGTTGCCCGACGACATCCCGGAGGCGGCGGCGGGCTTCTTCCGGGGCATGATGCGGCTCCAGCCGGTGCTCGACCACATCACCGGCTCCGTCTTCGGAGACGGCCGGTCGTTCCGGGACGGGCTGCCCGACGAGGAGAGCGCCGTGGCGGCGTTCGAGCGGCACGTGGCCACGGTCAAGGAGAGCCTGCCCGAGGAGCGGCTGCTGGTGTTCGACGTGCGCGAGGGGTGGGAGCCGCTCTGCCGGTTCCTGGACGTGGACGTTCCCGAAGGGGAACCGTTCCCGCACCTGAACGACGCCAAGTCCATGCAGCGGACCCTGGAGCGGCTGATCAGCGAGGGCAGCATCGCCTCGCCGTTCAGCGGGTGAAGCTCGCTGTTCGGCGGGTGAAGCTCGCCGTTCAGCGGGTCCAGGTCGCCGCTCAGCTCTCGAGATAGCGCAGGATCGCCAGCACGCGGCGGCTGTAGACCGGGTCGCGGGGCAGGTCGAGCTTGTCCATGATGGCGTTGACGTGCTTCTCGACCGTGCTGAGCGAGACGTGCAGGCGTTCGGCGATGGCGGCGTTCACGAAGCCCTGGGCGAGGTGCCGCAGCACCTCGGCCTCGCGCGGGCTGAGCCTGCTCAGCGGGTCGGCGCGGGTGGTGCGGGCCAGGAGCCGGCGCACCACCTCCGGGTCGAACGCCGTGCCGCCCGCGCGCACCCGCTCCAGCGAGTCGAGGAACTCGGCCACCTCCGAGACCCGGTCCTTCAGCAGGTAGCCGAGCCCCTCGGTGGAGCCGGCCAGGAGCCTGGCGGCGTAGTGCGGCTCGACGTACTGCGACAGGACGAGCACCGCGACCTCCGGCAGGCGCTCGCGGATCTCCAGCGCGGCGCGCAGGCCGTCGTCCTTGTGCGAGGGCGGCATGCGCACGTCGATCACGGCCACGTCGGGCCGGTGGCGCTCGACGGCGTCGAGCAGCGCGGGCGCGTCGCCGACGGCGGCGACGACCTCGTGCCCGGCGTCGTCGAGCAACCGGGTCAGACCCTCGCGCAGCAGCACGGAGTCGTCGGCCAGGATCACCCGCACGGCGGCGCCTTGGGCAGGGTCGCGGTGACGCGGGTGGGCCCGCCGGGGGCACTGTCGACGGTGAACGTCCCGTCGAGCGCCTGGACCCGCCGGGCCAGCCCGGACAGGCCGCCGCCCGAGGGGTCGGCGCCGCCCACGCCGTCGTCCGAGATCGCCACGCTCACCGTCCGCTCGTCCTCGCTCAGGACCACCAGGATGTCATGCGCGCCGGCATGCTTGACGGCGTTGGTGATGGCCTCGCGGGCGACGAAGTACAGGGCGGTCTCGACCTCGGAGGCGGGCCGGCCCGTCAGCCCGTGGTGCACGGTGACCGGCACGCTCGACCGCTCGGCCACGCCCGCGAGCGCGGCGCGCAGCCCCAGCTCGTCGAGCGCGGTCGGGTAGATCCGCCAGGCCACGCTGCGCAGCTCGTCGAGGAGCTGGCGCGACTCGGTGTAGGCCTGGACGACCAGCTCGGCGGTCCGGTCGTGCTCGCGGCTGTGCTGGGCGCGGCCGAGCAGCATGGCCAGGGCGACGCCGCGCTGCTGCACGCCGTCGTGCAGGTCGCGCTCGATCCTGCGCCGCTCGTCGTCCACGGCCCGGACGATGCCGGAGCGGGTCGCGGTCAGCTCGGCGATGCGCCGGCGCATGAGCTCCTGGCTGCCGGGGCCGAGGAAGTGCTCCGCCAGCCGGCGTTCGAGGGCGGCGAACGCCAGGATCATGAAGACGGTCACGGCCAGCAGGCCGATCCCGCCGGTCAGGCCGAGCACACCGCTGTCGGTGACGATCTTGACGCCCGGCAGTTCCACGGGGACCGGCTCCGGCTCGCCCCACAGGAGGTCCCAGGTGCCGCCGAACAGCAGCAGGCCGGTGAGGAACAGGGCCGCCGCGCAGGCGTACCCGCCCACGAGGCCGAGTACGGCGCGGGCGGCCAGGAAGGCGTACCCGCCGTCCCGCCGCGTCGTGTCGTGCCCGAGCCATGTGGACAGGCGGGCCCGTTCGAGGGCCGTCAGCCCGGCCAGCCCGCGCGCCACGACCGGCCGCAGCGCCGGGACCAGGGACGCCGGCCCCGCCACGCACAGGAAGGCCAGCTCGGCCAGGCCGAGAGCCATCCCCAGGAGGACTCCGGCCGGCACGCGGACGATCCGGCTGCCTGACACGGGCGAGAATTCTAGGCGTCGCGGCGCGCTGCCGGGCAACCGCACCTTCACCACGCCTCCACCCCGCCCACGCTCAGGCGTCGCGGCGGCGCAGGACGGCGTGGCCCGCCGCCACCGCCACCGCCGCCCAGGCCAGCAGCCACACCAGCCCCTCCCCCGCCGAGTACGGGATCGGCCCGCCGGTCATGTTGTCCGTGCTGCCCATGAACGCCAGCCCGGCGAACATCGGCATGCGCATCGAGGCGTCCACCGCCGCCTGGCTCCCGGTCATCAGCAACATCAGCGGCAACCCCATCAGCAGCATGAACACCACGGTCAGCGTGCCCGCCGCGCTGCGCATCGCGGCGCCGACGCCGATCGTCATCACCGACACCAGCGCGAAGAACACCCCCACGCCCAGCAGGTCGAGCACGACCTCCCCGACCGGCAGCACGACGAGCCCGCCGAACACGTCGATCGACAGCACCAGGTGCACGGCCACCGTGGCCACCGCCCCCGACAGCACGCCCGCCACGAACATCACCGGCGCCACCACCAGCGCCTTGGCCGCCAGCATCACCCCGCGCGCGGGCGTGGCCTGCAGCGTGATCCGGATGCCCCCGGAGGCGTACTCCGAGGTGATCGTCAGCATGGCCAGGGCCACCAGCGCGAACTGGACGAACGACGTGGCCGAGACCACGGGCTCGCTGGCCGTGATCCGCACGCCCGCCACGCCCTCGCGCACGGCGTCGGTGGCCGTCGCGGCGCCCAGGGTGACCGCGGTCGGCACGGTCAGCGCGAACGCGCAGGCCAGGGACCACCACGTGGACCGGACCGACCACAGCTTCCCCCACTCGGCCCCGATCGCCTGCCACAACGTCCTCATACGCCCGCTCCGTACTCCACGCTGTCCGAGGTCAGCTCCTGATAGGCCTGCTCCAGGGACGCCTCCCTGGTGCGCAGCCCGTGCAGCCGGATCCCCGCCTCGTGGGCCAGGTCGCCGATCCGCTCGATGGCGGCGCCGGTGGCCTCGAGCTCGTTCTCGCCGAGGCGGTCCACCTTGATCCCGTCGGCGCGCAGGCGGGCGGCGAGGTCGCCGGCGTGCGGGGTGCGGACCAGCACGGCCGTCAGCGAGCTGCCGGCCAGGACGTCCGCGAGCGGCGCGTCCATGATGAGCCTCCCCTTGCCGATCACCACGAGGTGGTCGGCGGTGAGCTGCATCTCGCTCATCAGGTGGCTGGAGACGAAGACCGTACGGCCCTCGGCGGCCAGCGATCGCATGAGCCCGCGTACCCACCGCACGCCGTCCGGGTCCAGCCCGTTGACGGGCTCGTCGAACATGAGCACCTCGGGGTCTCCCAGCAGCGCCGCCGCGATCCCGAGCCGCTGGCTCATCCCCAGGGACAGCGTGCCGGCCCGCTTGCGCGCCGCGCCCGCCATGCCCACCGTCTCCAGCACCTCGCCCACCCGCCGCCGCGCGATGCCGTTGCTGCGGGCCAGCGCCACCAGGTGGGCGTGACCGCTGCGGCCGGGGTGCACGGCCCGCGCGTCGAGCAGCGCGCCGACGGTGCGCAGCGGGTTCCTGATGCGCTGGTACGGGACGCCTCCGACGAGCGCGGTGCCGGCGGTGGGCCGGTCGAGGCCGAGGATCAGGCGCATCGTCGTCGACTTGCCTGACCCGTTCGGGCCCAGGAAGCCGGTCACCGTGCCCGGTTTCAGCTCCAGCGACAGGTCGTCGACGGCGAGCCGGTCGCCGTAGCGTTTGGTCAAACCCTTGAGACTGATCACGCCGCCCCACGCTAGGAGCCGTGCGCGGCGGGGACCATGGGGGCGAGCCGCCGACCTTGATGGCGGAAGTCCGTAATGGGCCTGTCGGAGAGCCGTACGATCTGCTCTGTCGTTCTGCTCTGTCGTTCCGGAAGCCTGTGAGGTCGTGTGTTCGGGATCATTCGCCCCTGTGTCGAGCACGGATGCCCGTCGCTGCGTGCGGCGTGGCAGGCGCATCTGTGCGGCCTCTGCCTGACGTTGCGGGACGGGCAGGGGCACGGGGCGCGGCTGACCACCAACTACGACACGCTGATCGTGTCGGTCCTCACGGAGGCCCAGCTCCCGTCGTCGGCGCCGCGCCGCCTGGCCGGGCCGTGCGCGTTACGCGGCTTCCGGTCCGCCGAGGTGGTGGACGCGCGGGCGAGCGGGGCCCGGCTGGCGGCGGCGGTCTCGCTCCTGCTGGCGGCGGGCCGGCTGCGCGACCACGTGGCGGACGGAGAGGCCGCCTTCGGCCGGGCGAGGACGGTGCTGGCGTCCCGCTGGGAGGCGGGCGGAGCGCGCCTGGCGGCCGGGGTCGGCTTCGACCCGGCACCCCTGGTCTCGGCTGTGGACCGCCAGCTGACCTTGGAACGCCGCCTCCCCTCCGACCGGCCGCCCGTGCTCGAGCTGACGGCGCCCACCGAGGACGCGGTGGCGGCGGCGTTCGCGCACACGGCGGTGCTCGCCGGGCGGCCGGGCAACGCCGCCGCGCTGGCCGAGGCGGGCCGGTTCTTCGGCCGGATCGCGCACCTGCTGGACGCGGCGGAGGACCGGGCCGAGGACGCGGCCCGGGGCGCGTTCAACCCGCTGACCGCCACGGGGACCACGCCCGCGCAGGCCCGCCGCCTGTGCGACGACGCCGCCCACGGCCTGGCCCTCGCGCTGCGCGAGGTCGACCTCGAGGAGCGCCACCTGGTCGACACGCTGCTCGGCACGGAGGTACGGCGCGCGGTCACCCGCACGTTCGACCCTCACACCCACTCGCCCGGCGCCTCCTACGACCACCCGGGCTGGATCCGCAAGTCGGCGGCCGGGGTGACGACGTTCCTGACGTGCGGGGTGTGGCGGCCCCGGTGGAGCAGGTGGAAGGGCCGTGACTGGGACGACCGCTGCTACGCGGGCCGGATCTCCGACTGCGGCTGCGGCAACTGCGGTGAGTGTTGCGACTGCTGCCGCTGCTGCAAGCGTTGCGACTGCTGCGACGGCGGCGGTTGCGACTGCTCGTGCAGCGCGTGAGGCCGCCTCGCATCAGGAACAGGAGGCGTTCATCCACTCCGGAACGTCGCTGAGCAGCCCCTCCAGCTCCTCCAGCAGTTCCTCCCCGACGCTCTCCCCGGACCGGGCCAGGCTCTCCATCCGCTCGCACAGCTCGGCCTCGCGGACCGCGCCGACGGTCGCGCAGGCCCCCTTGAGCCGGTGCGCGAGCGCGGCCGCCGTCGGCAGGTCCCCGTCGTGTACGGCCTGCCTCAGCTCCTCGAACGTCCGCGAGGCCGTCGCCAGGTAGGCCCGCGCCACGTCCGCCAGCGCCTCCGGCGAAAGCCCGGCCAGTTCGGGCGGCAGCCCGGCGGAGGCCGTCCACTCCGGGATCCTGGCCAGCAGGCGCGCCCAGTCCACCGGCTTGGCCAGGTGGTCGTCCATGCCCGCCTCCAGGCACCGGATGCGGTCGTCCGGCATGGCCGCGGCGGTCATCGCGATGATCGGGGTGTGGACGTCCTCGCGGCTCCTGATCTCCTCGGTGGCGGCCAGGCCGTCGAGCACGGGGAGCTGGCAGTCCATGAACACCAGGTCGTACCCCCCGGCCAGCACCGCCCGCACGGCCTGCTCGCCGTTGTCCACCACGTCGACCTCGTGCCCGGCCTGTTCGAGGACGAGCATCGCCACCTGGCGGCTGACCTCGTCGTCCTCGGCCACCAGGATCCGGGCGCCCCCGTCCGGGCCGCCGCCGGCGACGGCCAGGTGCTCGCCGGGACACTCGGCGGTGCCCAGGGCGTTCTCCACGGCGGCGAGCAGGCGGCGCCGGCTGAGCGGCCGGGTGATCGACTGCACGGCCCGCTCCCCCGCCGCGGCCGGCCAGGCGAACCCCGAGCGGCCCGGGGTGACGACCACGATGACGCTGGTGGCCTGGAGCAGCGGGTCGGCGAGGATGGCGGCGGCCAGGGAGCCCGGGGTGCCGGGACCGCCGGAAGCGCCCAGTTCGAGGGCGACCACCGCCAGCTCGTACGGCCGCCCGTCCACGGCGGCGGTCCGCAGGAGCGTCAGGGCGGACTCATCGTCCCTGGTCTGCTCCACCTCGGCCCCGGCCTGCGCCAGGAACCGCGCGGCCAGCGTGCGGTCCTCGGGGCGCTGGTCGGCGACGAGCGCCCGCCGCCCCTCCAGCGCCCCGGCCCCCGGCTCGGACCAGGTCAGCACGTCCACCGGCAGCGTCGCCCAGAACCGGCTGCCCACGCCCTCCACGCTGTCCAGCCCGATCCGCCCGCCCATGAGCTCGACGAGCTGCCGGCTGATGGCCAGGCCCAGCCCGCTGCCGCCGGTCCTGCGCGTGATCGGCGAGTCGACCTGGCGGAAGACGCCGAACACCCGCTCCCGGTCGGCGGGGCCGACCCCGATCCCGGTGTCGGCCACGGCGAACCTGAGCACCACCCGGTCCTCGCCGGGCTTGCCCTGGTCGAGCGTGACGTGCAGGTCGACGCCGCCCTGGACGGTGAACTTCAGCGCGTTGCCGACCAGGTTCGTCAGCACCTGGCGCAGCCGGGCCGGGTCGCCGCACACCTGCCGCGGCACGCCCTCGTCGAGGCGGAGCGTGAGCCAGAGCCCCTGCTCGTAGGCGTGCGGCGCGAACGGCGCCACCACCTCGTCGCACAGGCGGGGCAGGTCGAACGGCGCGGCCTCGACCTGGAGGTGGCCGGCCTCGATCCTGGACAGGTCGAGGAAGTCGTCGAGCAGGCGCAGCACGTTGTGGGCGGACTCCTGGGCGGTGCTGGCGTAGTAGCGCTGCTCCTCGTCCAGGCGGGTGCCCATGAGCAGGGAGTTCATGCCGAGCACGCCGTTGATCGGGGTGCGGATCTCGTGGCTGATCTTGGCCACGAATTCCGACTTGGCGCTGGAGGCGCTGATCGCGTCGTCCCTGGCGGCGGCCAGTTCGGCGGCGTACCTGGCCAGGGTGGCCTGCGCCCGGCGGCGGCCGCGGGTGGAGTGGATCTGCAGGCCAAGGCCGATGAGGATGAGCAGGGCGAGCAGAGCGGCGACGGTGAGCACGTTCGTGCGCAGCTGTTCGGCCGAGGCCAGCGCCTCGCTGGCGGAGACCTCGGCGGTGACCGTCCAGCCGATGCTGGGGATGGGCTCCGAGGCCGACAGCACCATGCCGTCGATGCCGCTGTAGGTGCCGCTCCACGCCTGCCCGGCCAGCGCGGCGTCCACCCGGGGGTCCTCGCGCAGGGAGGTCAGGGCGTACAGCTTCCTGCCGGGGTCGGCGACGAGCACGCCGGCCTTGTCGGTGATGAGCAGCCGGATGTCCTGCGCGTCGGCGGCCTCCTCGGCGAAGACCTGGATGGCGTCGAGGCTGTAGACGACCGTGAGCATGCCGAGCATGCGGGTGCCGTCGGCGCTCGGGACCGGCGCGGTCACCGCGACGGCCCTGGACACGTCTCGCATCGTCGGCGTGTACGCCTGGGAGACGTGGGCCTGGCGCTGGTCGCGCACCGCGCGGTACCAGTCGGTGCTGGAGATGTCCTGCGGCAGCACGCTCGGTGGCTCGGCGCCGAGCATGCCGCCTTCCGGGGAGACCAGCATCAGCCCGCTGACGCCGTCGCGCATGCGGCGCAGCTCGTCGAGCCAGTCGCGCAGGGTACCGGTGGGCGGGTCCTCGACCGCCTCGCGCACCTGCGGCCGCTGCGCGTACGCGGTGACGAGCTGCTTGAGCGAGGCCATCTGCTGCTCCACCACGACCCGGCCGACCGACGCGGTGGTCCTGACCCGGTCGGTGACCTCGTCCTGCACCGCCTGCTCCGACAGCGAGATGCTGGAGGAGGTGAGCAGCGCGAGGGGCAGCAGGCCGAGCAGCGTCCACAGGGCCGTCACCGCGAGCAACCATCGCACGGGCGTCCGTCCCTCCCCCCACTCGTTCGGGTACAGAGTAGGAGGGATCCGGCGCGCGCGCCGGATCCCGGTGAGCAGAACGAGCAAAAGTCGATCTTTTGTAATAAAACCCGCCTAAGCTGCAAAGATCGACCAGATGGACGAGGAGCGTGGCGATGCCTGAGCCCAGGGACATCACCGTACTCATCGTGGATGACGACCCCGTCGTCACCGCCGCGCTGCAGGCGCAGGTGAACCGGGTGCTCGGCTTCCGGGTGGTGGGGATCGCACATACCGGGCACGCGGCGCTGGCCGCCGCCGGCCGTTTCGCGCCCCGGCTTGTCCTGCTGGATCTGCACCTTCCGGATATGCCCGGCCTGGAGGTGGCGCACCGGCTGCGCCGCCCCGAGCAGCCGCCCGCCGACGTCATCGTCATCTCGGGCCGCAAGGAGTCGGCCACGGTACGCGCGGCCATGCAGCGCGGCGCCCTCTACTACCTGGTCAAGCCGACCAGGACGGGCACCCTGGAGCAGGCGCTGCTCCGCTACGCGGCCACCACCGAGCAGCTGGAGTCGGGCGGCCGCTTCGCCGAGCAGCAGGAGATCGACCGGCTCTTCCGCTCGCTCCACCTCGACCAGGCCGCCCGGCCGAAGAGCATCTCGGCGGCGACCGAGCAGGCCGTGCTGGACGCGCTGGCCGAGGTCGAGGAGGACGCCTCGGCCCAGGAGCTGGCCGCGATGATCGGCGTCAGCCGGGCCACCGCCCGCCGCTACCTGGAGCACCTCGCCGAGCGCGGGCTCGTCGAGGGGCGCCCGAAATACGGGCCCACCGGCCGGCCGCAGAACCGATATCGCGTCCGGTGAGGGGGGCCCAGTGAGCGGGCTGCGGGCGTTACTCGCGGTGGTGCTGGTCTGTCTCCTGCCCACGGGCTGCGGCGAGTCCGACGCCTTCCCCGAGGACTCCACGATGGCCCGCATCAGGGAGCGCGGCGTCCTCACCGTGGGGATCAAGTTCGACCAGCCGATGTTCGGCTACAAGGACCCGGCCAGCGGGCGGATCACCGGTTTCGACGCCGAGATGGCCAGGCTCGTGGCCAAGGACCTCACCGGCAGCGAGCGCAACATCCGGTTCGTCGAGACCGTCTCGCGCGAGCGCGAGAACTTCATCTCCCAGGGCGTGGTGGACCTCGTCGTCGCCACCTACTCGATCACCCCGGCCCGCGCCGAGCGGGTGTCCTTCACCGACCCGTACTACTACGCCGGGCAGGACATGCTGGTCAGGGCCGGCGACTCCACCATCAACCAGGTGTCCGACCTGGACGGCAAGACCGTCTGCACGGCGACCGGCTCCACCTCCGTCGACCGCCTGCGCACCACCGTGCCCACCGCCGAGCTGGAGATCGTCGACGCCTACAGCATCTGCGTGCCCGCGCTGGTGGCCGGGCGGGTGGACGCGATCAGCACCGACAACACCATCCTGCTCGGGCTGCTGGCCCAGCACCCCGACACGCTGCGGCTGGTCGGCAAGCCGTTCGGGCGCGAGCCGTACGGGATCGGCATCCGCAAGCAGGACGCGGCCTTCCGCGACTACCTCAACGGGCTGATCGCGCGCTGGCTGCGTGACGGGCAGTGGGACCGCGCCTTCATGGCCACCATCGGGGTGGGCGGAGCGACCTCGGAGTCCTCCAGGCCGGCCACCCGCTGATCCCTCTGCGGACCGGCCAATCGCTGAGCAGAACGATCACAAGCCTTTCCGCGACGCACACGGCTCCTACGGTTACGCCAACGCTGACCGAGACAAGGAGCGTGACGCATGACGCAGTCGGACCTGATCGTCCTGGACCAGGTCAACAAGCGGTTCGGCGATCACCACGTGCTCAGGGACGTGGACCTGACGGTCCGGCAGGGCGAGGTCGTCGTGATCATCGGCCCGTCCGGGGCGGGCAAGTCCACCCTGTGCCGGGCGATCAACCGGCTGGAGACCATCGACTCCGGCACGATCACCCTCGACGGTACGCCGCTGCCCGCCGAGGGCCGGGAGCTGGCCCGGCTGCGCGCCGAGGTCGGCATGGTGTTCCAGTCCTTCAACCTCTTCGCCCATAAGACCGTCCTGGACAACGTCGTCCTCGGGCAGGTCCACGTGCTGAAGCGGTCCAGGGACGAGGCCGTGCGCAAGGCCCGCGAGCTGCTCGACCGGGTCGGCATCGGCGGCCAGGCGGTCAAGTTCCCCGCCCAGCTCTCCGGCGGGCAGCAGCAGCGGGTGGCCATCGCGCGGGCCCTGGCCATGGACCCGAAGGTGATCCTGTTCGACGAGCCCACCTCGGCGCTGGACCCGGAGATGGTCAACGAGGTGCTCGAGGTCATGACGGCGCTGGCCCGCGAGGGCATGACCATGGTCGTCGTCACCCACGAGATGGGCTTCGCCCGGCGGGCGGCCGACCGGGTCGTCTTCATGGCCGACGGCGAGATCGTCGAGCAGAACACCCCCGGCACCTTCTTCGGCGCGCCGAGCAGCGACCGCGCCCAGTCCTTCCTCGCCAAGATCCTCACCCACTAAGGAGTGTCATGTTCGGCAAATCCCTTTACGCCGTTTTCGCCGTGCTCGCCATTGCCGCCACCGGGTGCGGGGGCGGCGAGGAGAGCTACGCCTCCATCGTGGACAAGGCCGAGAACGACAAGAAGCTGGTCATCGGCGTGAAGGCCGACCAGCCCGGCCTCGGGCTGCGCACCCCGGACGGGAGCTTCACCGGTTTCGACGTCGAGGTGGCCAAGTACGTGGCCAAGCAGCTCGGCGTCGACCCGTCGGGCATCACGTTCAAGGAGACCGTGTCGGCCAACCGGGAGGCGTTCATCGAGCAGGGCCAGGTGGACATGGTGGTGGCCACGTACTCGATCACGGACGCGCGCAAGCAGAAGGTGTCCTTCGCCGGGCCGTACTTCGTGGCCGGGCAGGACCTGCTGGTCCGCGCCGACGAGGCGGCGCTGACCGGGCCCGAGACGCTCAACGGCAAGAAGCTGTGCTCGGTCGCCGGCTCGACCCCGGCGCAGAAGGTCAAGACCGAGTACGCCAAGGAGGTGCAGCTCCAGGAGGAGCGGACCTACTCGGCGTGCGTGGACCGCGTGCTCGGCGGCCAGCTCGACGCCATCACCACCGACAACGTCATCCTGGCCGGCTACGCCGCGCAGCACTCCGGCAAGCTCAAGGTGGTCGGCAAGCCGTTCAGCACCGAGAAGTACGGCATCGGCCTGAAGAAGGACGACACGGCCGGGCGCAAGGCGGTCAACGACGCCCTGGAGAAGATGTTCTCCGACGGGAGCTGGACCCAGGCGCTGCAGTCCAGCGTGGGCGCCTCCGGCTTCGCCCTGCCGCAGGCGCCGCAGCTCGAGCGGTACTGAGGCCGATGGAAGCGTTGCTGACCGAAGGCGGCACCATCCTGGCCGCCTTCTGGATGACGGTGCGGCTGACGGCGGTCAGCGCACTCGGCTCCCTGGTGCTGGGCACGTTGCTGACCGCCATGCGGGTGGCCCCGCTGGCCTCCCTGCGCGCCACCGCGACCGTGTACGTGACCGTGGCCCGCAACACGCCCCTCACCCTGGTGCTGCTGTTCACCGGCCTGGGCATCGGGGCGAACCTGGGCCTTGAGCTGTCCGACGACATCGCGACCAACAACTTCTGGCTCGCCGTCATCGGGCTGACCGCCTACACCTCGGCGTTCGTCTGCGAGGCACTGCGCTCCGGGCTCAACACGGTGCCCGTGGGGCAGGCCGAGGCCGCCCGCTCGCTGGGGCTGGGCTTCGTCAAGACGCTGGGGCTGATCACGCTGCCGCAGGCGTTCCGCGCCGTGGTGGCGCCGCTGGGCAGCATCCTCATCGCGCTCACCAAGAACACCACGATCGCGCTGGTCGTGGGCGTGGCCGAGGCGTCGGTGCGGATGCGCGAGATGATCGAGACGTACGGGGACCAGGTGATCGAGATCTTCCTCGGCTTCGCCGCCGGGTTCGTGCTGCTCTGCCTGCCGATGGGGCTGCTGTTCGGCTGGCTGTCGAAGCGGCTGGCGGTGGCCCGATGAGCTACGCGAACCTGTACGAGGCCCCCGGGCCGCGCGGGATCCGGCGCAACCGGCTGCTGACCGCCTTCGTCGCGCTCGGCCTGCTGGCGGTGGGGTGGTTCGTCTTCGTCCGCTTCGAGGAGAAGGACCAGTGGGCGGCGGAGAAGTGGACGCCGCTGCTGCGGGGCGACGTGTGGACCACGTTCATCCTGCCCGGCCTGGCCGGGACGCTGGCCGCGGCCGTCGTGGGCGTGGTGCTGGCCGGGCTGTTCGGGCTCGTGTTCGCCACCGCCCGGCTCTCGGAGCACCGGTGGGTCCGGGTCCCGGCGGCCGTGGTGGTGGAGTTCTTCCGGTCCGTGCCGCTGCTGCTGCTGATCTTCTTCGCCTTCTTCGGGGCGTTCGTGCTCGTCGGCGTGAACATCTCGGCCTTCGCGGCGGTGGTGTTCGGGCTCACCCTCTACAACGGCTCCGTGATTGCGGAGATCGTCCGGGCCGGGGTGCTGAGCCTGCCCAAGGGGCAGCGGGAGGCGGCGTACGCGATGGGCATGCGCAAGGGGCAGGTGATGCGGCTCGTCCTGCTCCCGCAGGCGCTCAAGGCCATGCTGCCCGCGCTGGTCAGCCAGTTCGTGGTGCTGCTCAAGGACTCGGCGCTCGGGCTCATCGTGGGTTACGACGAGCTGGTGGACCGCGGGCTGAACGGGATCGCGGCCAACTTCTCCAACGTCATCCCCGCGGCGATCCTCATCGCGGCCATCTTCATCGTGATCAACACGGCGCTGGACCGGCTGGCCCACCGCCTCGGCGCCGCGAGCGGCGGCGGAGGACCGGCAGCCACGGCGCGGCGCCGAGCACGGCCAGCGCGGCCAGCAGGGGTGCCCGCCACCACCCCGTGACGGTCGCGGGCGGCGGGGCGGGCCCGGCGCTCACCCAGGGGCGGGCGGTCTTCGACCAGGCCAGGAACGCGTCGCCGACCGGGAGCAGGCCGAAGGCGTACCGCTTGGTCCACGGGGTGCCCAGGGGCAGGCCGGCCAGCTCACCGTAGTTGGCCAGCGCCCCGGCGAGCGGGGCGTCGCCGTGGACCTGGGCGGCGCCCAGGGTGACCGCGGTGGCCGACAGGCTCACCCCCAGCGGGAGCGGGCCGGAGTCGACGTCGCCGGGGCCGTCCATCCCCTCGGGGTACTCCCGCACGGCCGGGCCGAGGCCGAGCGGGGTGACGACGTAGCGGTCGCGGAAGCGGGCGTACTGCCCGGCGGCGAAGGCCGGGTCGATGTCGACGAGGAAGCGCTGGATCAGGCTCTGCGAGCTGCCCCTGGCCACCTCCGCCGGGTCGCCGGTGCCGGGCTCGGCGCGGTGCGGGAGCAGCCCGGTGCGCGGGTCCAGCCTCTCGCGCGTCCGGTCGAGCCAGCGTCCGACCGTGCCGGCGTACCGGGCCGGGCTCAGCAGCGCGTCGTGCAGGCGCAGCGAGGCCACCGCCACCGTCGAGTCGACCGGCCACGCCTGGCCCGGGTACGCCTCCAGGTACGGCGAGTCCGAGCCGTCGAACGCCCGCCCGAGCGCCGCCGAGTCCGCGGTGAAGCGGCGCAGCTCGGCGGGATCGCGCGCCGCGGCCGGCTGCAGGCTCAGCGCCCCGCCGCGCAGCCAGTTGGTCCAGCCCTGGTAGAAGACGCCGTGGGGCGGGACGAGGTCCGGGCTGAACGGCGCGCGGCCGGCCGGCGAGTCCAGCCGGTCCAGCGCCCACCGCGCCTCCCGCAGCGCCCGCGCCCGGGTGTCCCCGGGTTCGCGCAGGCCGAGGTCCACCCAGCTCAGGCCGTAGAGGACGTGCAGGAAGAAGTAGCCCTCGGGGAACAGCGCCTGCGCCTGCTCCCCCGCGCCGGCGTCCAGGGCCGAGCGCAGGAACGCGAGCTGGCGGCGCACCCCGGGCGGCTCGCCGTCCGGCCCGGCGGTGGCGGGGACGACCAGGCGGACCGCGCCCGCGAGCGCGCAGAGGCTGATGGCGACGGCGGCGAGCCTGCGCGACCAGCGCAGGACGCGGCGGGCGGGGGACGGCGCCTCGGACATCTCGCCGATGCTAGTAGAAAGGGGTCCATGTCGATCCCCCCTGGCCCCTTCGCCGGCCCTTTCCCCGGCCCGTTCACCGGCCGCACCGTCACCGAGCTCGCCCGGGACCTGCGCGACGGGCGCGCCACCTCCGTCGACCTGGTCGAGCAGGCGCTCGGCGCCGTCGCCGCGCTCGACCCGGCGCTCAACGCGTTCGTCACCGTGGACGCCGCCGGGGCGCTCCAGGCGGCCCGCCGGGCGGACGCGGAGCTGGCCGGCGGCACCGACCGCGGGCCGCTGCACGGGGTGCCGGTCGCGGTGAAGGACCTGATCATGGTGGCCGGGCTGCCCGCGACCATGGGGTCACGGCACTTCGCCGGGTACGTGCCGGACGCCGACGCCGAGTGCGTGGCCCGGCTGCGCGCGGCCGGCGCGATCATCGTCGGCAAGACCACGACCCACGAGTTCGCGTACGGGCCCACCGGCGACCGCTCGGCCACCGGCCCGTCGCGCAACCCCTGGGACCCGGCGCGCATGTCCGGGGGCTCCAGCGGCGGCAGCGCGGCCGCCGTGGCGGCGGGCATCGTCCCGCTCGCGGTCGGCACGGACACGGGCGGCTCCGTCCGCATCCCGGCCGCCCTGTGCGGGGTGGCCGGGTTCAAGCCCGCGTACGGCGCGATCCCGACCGACGGCGTGTTCCCCCTGTCCCAGAGCCTCGACCACGTCGGCGTGCTGGCCGGCGACCGCGAGAGCTGCCTGATCGCCCACCGCTGCCTGTCCGGGGACGCCGGGCACCCGCGCGAGAGCGCCGGGGCCGTGCGGGTGGCGTGGCTCGACCCGGCCGAGCTGTTCGACGGGGACCCCCGGGTGACGGCCGCCGTCCGGGCGGTGGCGGGCGCGGCGGAGGAGGTGCGGCTGCCGGAGGGCGCCGCCGAGGAGCTCCGGGAGACGTACGCGGCCATCCAGAGCTGCGAGACGGCCGCCGTGCACGCCGAGCGGCTGGCCGGCGCGCCCGAGCTGTTCGACCCCGAGGTGCTCGAACGCCTGCGCGTCGCCTCGGACGTGCCCGGCTGGCGCTACGTCCGCGCCATGGAGGCCCGGGCCCGGCTGGCCGGCGCGGCCGGCGCGCTGTTCGAAGGTCACGACGTGCTCGCGCTGCCGACCGTGCCGATCACCGCGCCGCCGATCGACTCGCGGGAGACCGAGGTGGAGGGCCGGACGGTGGCCGTGCGGCCGGCGTTGCTCGCGCTGACCAGCCCGTGGAACGTGCTGGGCTTGCCGGCCCTGACGGTGCCGGCCGGCACGGTGGACGGCCTGCCGGTCGGCCTGCAGCTCGTCTGCCGCCCCGGCCACGAGCCGCTGCTGTTCGAGGCCGCCGCCCGGATGACGGGGGCCGGCGGGGGCTGACGGTCTCAGCGGTCCTGGGCGGGGCCGGCGCCGGGCGGGTCGAGCGCGTGCAGGATCCCGGTGTCCAGGCCGGTGTCGTAGCCGGCCTGGAAGGCGGTCTGGTAGGCGTGGTCGCCGATCGCCCGGCGGGCCTGCCGCTCGCACCTCTCCCTGGCCTCGACCCACTCGCGGATGCCGACCTGGGCCCGGCCGATGGTGTCCCAGACCTGCTGGGCCAGCCCGAGCCGGCGGGCGGCGGGCTCACCCTGCCCCGACGCGGACGCGGCGCAGGCCAGCACGTCGAGGGCCAGCGCGATCCCGATGCTGTCGTGCAGCCGGTGCTTGATCTCCAGCGCCGCCCTGGCGTAGGCCTGCGCCGCCTCGAAGCGGCCCAGCACCAGCTCCGCCTGGGCGCGGAAGAGGTCGGCGTACGCGCGCATCCAGCGCTCGCCGTGCTTGTCGCACTCGGCGCACATCTCCTCCAGCGCCTTGACCGCGTCCTCGATACGCCCTTCGGCGGTGTGCACGTGGCTCTGCCCCAGCCGGGCGAGGAGGGTGGGCAGGGTGAGCCCGTGCTCCGGCCGGTGCACGGCCAGCAGGCTGTCGGCCAGCGCCTGGGCCAGCGCCAGGTCGCCCCTGATGGTGGCCGCCGCCATGACCATGGCCTGCGCGGCGAGCGCCGCCGAGGTGTCGCCGAGCTGCTCGGCGACCCCGGCGCACTCGGCGGCCCAGGCCATGCCGGCGGTCGCGTCGCCCTGCACCATGAGGGTCAGGCTGCACACCCACAGGGCGCGGTTGCGCACCGTGCTCGGCTCGGTGTCGAGGTAGAGGGCGCGCTCCAGGTAGTGCTGGCCCTCCCTGAGGAACCCGCACGGATACCAGAAGAACCACAGCGCGGCGGCCAGCTCGAGCGCGGTGTGGTCGCCGGGGGCGGTCAGGCTGAAGTCGAGGGCGTTGCGCAGGTTGTCGTGCTCGGCGGTGGTGCGGTCGTTCCAGGAGACCTGGTCGGGGCCCAGCCAGGCGGCGTCGCCGCGGCGGGCCAGCGCCAGGTAGAAGTCGCGGTGCCGGCGCCGCAGCGTCTGCTGCTCACCCAGGGCGCGCAGCCAGACGGCGCCGTACTCGCGGATGGTGTCGAGCATCCGGTAGCGCTCGCCGCCGCCGGTCGGCGTCCAGGTCAGGATGGACTTGTCGACCAGCTCGGCCAGGAGCCCGGGGATGGTGGCGGCGGGCAGCAGCGCGTCGGCGCAGACCTCGGCGACGGCCTGGTCGTCGAAGCTGCCGGCGAACACCGAGGCCCGCGCCCACAGCAGCCGCTCGCCGGGCGTGCAGAGCTCGTGGCTCCAGCCGATCGCGGTGCGCAGGGCCCGGTGCCAGGGCGGGTCGGCGCCGGGGACCTCGTTCTCGGTGTCGCCGAGCATCGCGAAGCGGTCGTCCAGCCGCTCGCACAGCTCGGCGGCGGGCAGCTCGCGCAGCCGGGCCGCGGCCAGCTCGATCGCCAGCGGCAGGCCCTCCAGGCGGCGGCACAGGCGTACCAGCTCGGCCCGGTTGTCCTCGCTGACGGCGAAGCCGGGGACGGCGGCGGCGGTGCGGTCGGCGAGCAGCGTCACCGCCTCCTGCCGGCCCTCGCCGCGGGCGTCGGGGACCGGCAGCGGGTCGATGATCAGCACCTGCTCGTCCGGCACGCCCAGCGGGCGGCGGCTGGTGGCCAGGATCGACAGCCCCGGCGCGGCGACCAGCAGCTCGCGGGCCGTGCGGGCGCACTCCTCGACGAGGTGCTCGCAGGTGTCGAGGACCAGCAGCAGGTGCCGGTCGGCGAGGTATTCGGTCAGCACCTCCATCATGGGCCTGGTCGTGCGGTCGGCCAGCGGCAGCGCCTCGGCGATGCTGTACGGCACCAGCGCCCCCTGGTCCAGCGCCGAGAGCGTCACGAGCCAGGTGCCGTCGGTGAAGCCGGGCCGCATGAGAGCCGCGGCCCGCAACGCGAGCCGGGTCTTGCCGACGCCGCCCACCCCGGTCAGCGTCACCATCCGGAACTCGCGGCACAACCGCCGGATTCGGGCCAGTTCGCCGCGGCGGCCTACCAGACTGGTCATCTCCGGCGGCAGATTTCCGGCATGCCGCCCACCCATCGTCATGATCCCCACCCGTCCGGCTCGCTCCGCCGCATTCGGTGACAGCAGCTTGCCGGACGTGGCCAGGTTCCGCCACGAAAAGTGAGAAAGTGACTACGCGATCGGCCTGGTCGGGGAGTCCGAAATGCGGGCCTATACACCAAACCAAGCGCTTGCTACGCTCCGCCCATGGTGTCCACGATCGTCTGGGGTACCGGCAACATCGGCCGCGCCGCCATCCGCGCCGTCGAAGCCCATCCGGCACTGAAACTGACCGCCGTGCTCGTCCACGACCCCGCCAAGGTCGGCCGCGACGCGGGAGAGCTCGGCGGGCTCGGCCACCGCCTCGGGGTCGCGGCGAGCACGGACGTCGAGGCGGTGCTGGCCACCGCCCCCGGCGCCGTCGTGTACGCGGCCTCCGGCGACATCCGCCCCGACGAGGCCCTGGCCGACATCGTCCGGGCCGTGCGGGCGGGCGCCGTGGTCGTCACGCCCTCCCTGTACGCCCTCTACGACCAGCGCGGCGCCCCGCCCGAGCTGCGTCAGCCGGTGCTGGCCGCGATCGCGGAGGGCCGCGGCTCGCTGTTCGTCTCCGGCGTCGATCCCGGCTGGGCCAACGACGTGCTGCCACTGCTGGTCAGCGGGCTGGCCACCACCGTGGACGCCGTACGCTGCCAGGAGATCTTCGACTACTCCACCTATGACCAGCCCGACTCGGTCCGCTACCTGGTCGGCATGGGCCAGCCGATGGACTACGAGCCGCCGATGATCGCGCCGACGGTGCCGTCCATGGTGTGGGGCGGCCAGGTGCGCCTGATGGCCCGGGCCCTCGGCGCCGAGCTCGACGAGGTCCGCGAGGCGGTGGAGCGGCGCCCGCTCGACGCCACGGTCACCACCGCGTCCATGGGCGAGTTCCTGGCCGGCACGCAGGGCGCGGTGCGGTTCGAGGTGCAGGGCATCGTCGGGGGCGAGCCGCGCATCGTGATCGAGCACGTCACTCGCATCCACGCGTCTTGCGCCCCCGACTGGCCGCTCGCCCCGGACGGCGTGGGGGCCCACCGGGTCATCATCGAGGGCCGGCCGCGGATCGAGGTCACGGTCGAGGCCGCCGACGAGGACGGCAACCGGTCCGCCGGCGGCAACGCGACCGCCGTGGGCCGCCTGGTGGGCGCCATCGACTGGCTCGTGGCCGCCGAACCGGGACTCTACGACGCGCTCGACGTACCGCTGCGCCCCATCGCCGGCAGGCTCGGAAGGAGACGGCCTTGAGGATCGACATCCCGGAGGGCAAGGACGCGATCGAGTACGTGTGGGGCGAGATGGTCCCCGGCATCGGCCCCGCCGCCGCCCACTTCTCCCTGTCGGTGTACGCCCACACGACGCTCGGGCTGCGCGAGTTCGAGGCCGCCCGGCTGCGGACCGCGCAGATCAACGGCTGCGCCTTCTGCCTGGACTGGCGGACGGAACGGGACGGGCAGAAGGTCGAGGACGACTTCGCCGAGTCGGTGTCCCAGTGGCGGACGACCGATGCCTTCGACGAGCGCACCCGGCTGGCCGCCGAGTACGCCGAGCGGTACGCCCTCGACCACCACGGCCTCGACGAGGAGTTCTGGGGCCGGATGACCGCCCGCTACAGCCAGCTCGAGATCGTGGAGCTGAGCATGTGCATCGGCTCGTGGCTGGCCTTCGGCCGGCTCAATCACGTCCTGGGCCTGGACACCGTGTGCCGGCTGCCCAGTGGCTCCTCCCCCGCCCGCAAGCCGGAAGCGAGGCCCGCCCGATGAACGACCTCCCCCGCCCAGCCGCCCGCCCCATGAGCAGCCTCACCCGCCGCGGCTTCATCGCCGGAACCGGCACCCTCCTCGGGACCGCCGCCCTCGGCGTGCACGCCCCGGCGGCCCGCGCGATCCCCTCCGGGGCGCGCGTCCCCGTCCTGGTGATCGGCACCGGGTACGGAGGCTCGGTCGCCGCCCTGCGCCTGGCCCAGGCGGGCGTGGACGTCCACCTGGTGGAGATGGGCATGGCCTGGGACACCCCCGGCTCGGACGGCAAGATCTTCTGCAACACGCGCGAGCCCGACTACCGCTCCTACTGGCTGCGTACGCGGACCAAGGCACCGCTCAACTACTTCCTCGGCTTCCCGATCGACCGGGACATCCCCCGCCACACCGGCGTCCTGGACGCGGAGGAATTCGGCGGCATCACCGTCTACCAGGGCCGCGGCGTCGGCGGCGGCTCCCTGGTCAACGGCGGCATGGCGGTCACCCCGAGGCGCGAGAACTTCGCCGCCGTCCTGCCGTCGGTGAACGCCGACGAGATGTACTCCGTCTACTACCCGCGCGCCAACGCCGCCCTCGGGGTCGGCACGATCGACCCGGCCTGGTTCGACACGACGGCCTGCTACCAGTACGCCCGGGTCGGCCGCAAGCACGCCCAGCGCTCCGGCTTCCCGTTCGTGTTCGTCCCCGACGTGTACGACTGGGACTACATGAAGGCCGAGGCGGCCGGCACCGTCACCAGGTCGGCGCTGGCCGGCGAGATCCTCTACGGCAACAACCACGGCAAGAAGTCGCTGCAGAAGACGTACCTGGCGCAGGCGAAGGCCACCGGCCGGGTCACGGTCTCGCCCCTGCACCGGGTCACCTCGGTCACCCCCGCGTCGGGCGGCGGCTACACGGTGACCATCGAGCAGCTCGCCACCAACGGCGACGTCACCGCGACCAAGACCGTCACCGCCGACCGGGTGTTCTTCGCCGCGGGCAGCGTCGGCACCAGCAAGCTCCTGGTCAAGCTGAAGGCCACCGGCGCGCTGCCCGCCCTGAACGGCGAGGTCGGCAAGGGCTGGGGTGACAACGGCAACGTCATGTGCGGCCGCGCCAACCACCTGTGGGACCCGACCGGCAGCCTGCAGTCGGCCATCCCGTGCTGCGGAATCGACAACTGGGCCGCCGGTGGCGCGTTCGCCGAGGTCGCGCCGCTGCCCACCGGCATCGAGACCTTCGCCTCGTTCTACCTGTCCATCACGAACAACCCGCACCGCGCGCAGTTCTCCTGGAACGCGGCCGCGGGCCGGGTGGAGCTGAACTGGCAGACCGCCTGGAAGCAGCCGTCGATCGACATGGCCAAGACGATCTTCGACAAGATCAACGCGAAGGAGGGGACGATCTACCGGACGGACCTCTTCGGCATCTACAAGATCTGGGGCGACCACCTGACCTACCACCCGCTGGGCGGCGCCGTGCTGAACCGGGCCACCGACAACTACGGCCGCCTGACCGCCTACCCGGGCCTGTACGTGATCGACGGCGCGCTGATCCCCGGCAACACGACGGTCAACCCGTTCGTCACCATCACGGCCCTCGCCGAGCGCAACATCGAGCGCATCATCGCCACCGACTTCTGAATCCCGCACCGTCTTTCGAATCCCGTACCGGCTCTTGCGTTCCGCACCGCCGATCTCCACCGCTAGCCTTGCCCCGGCCACCGTTCATGGACGACCCGAGGAGTTGCCATGGGGCACGCCGGCCGGATCATCGGCATCGTCACCGCCGCCGCCCTGACCCTGGCGGGCTGCGGCGGCGGGGGCTCGGAGGGGCGCCGGGCGGGCGCGCCGGAGCAGGCCGAGCTGCGCGTCGGCGTGCTGCCGGTCCACGACGTCGCGCCCCTGTACATCGCCATAGAGAAGGGCTACTTCAAGGCCGAGGGCCTGACCGTCACTCCGGAGGTCATGGCGCACGGCACGGCGGGCGGGCTGACCGAGCTGGCCGGCGGAGGGCTCGACGTCATCCTGGGCAACTACATGACCGTCTTCACCGCCGCCGAGAAGGGCGCCGGCGACTACGTGTTCATCGCCGACTGCTACCAGGCCGGTGCGAACGGTTTCAACATCGTGGTCAAAGGCGATTCTCCGATAGACACGCCCGCCGACCTCAAGGGCACGACCGTGGCGCTCAACGCGGTCGACAACATCGGTGGCCTAGCGCTCGTCCACACCCTGACGGATCACGGCCTGCCGCGGGAGGCGGTGGAGTTCGTGGAGGTCCCGTTTCCCGAAATGGCCGCGGCGATCGCGGCCGGGCGGGTGGACGCCGCCTGGATGACCGAGCCGTACCTCACCTACGCCCAGCGGCAGGACGGCGCCAGGACGGTTCTCGACACGATGGCCGGCGACATGAAGGACTTCCCGGTGGCCGGGTGGACCACCACCCGGGCCTTCACCCAGGACAGCCCGAACGCGGTGGCCGCCTTCCAGCGGGCCCTCGGCAGGGCGCAGGCCGAGGCGGCGGCCGACCGGGAGGAGGTGCGGAAGGTCATCCCGATGTACACGAGGATCGACGCCAGGACGGCGGCGGAGATCTCGCTCGGGACGTACCCGACCTCCATGGACGCCACCCGCCTGCAGCGCGTGCCCGACCTCATGCTGCGCCTGGGGTTCTTGAGGACCAAGGTGGACGTCGCCCCCATGATCGCGGGACCGGCCAGGTAAGCCCGTGCCGGGCGGCCTCCGGGCCGGAAAAGGACGCCGGAATAGGACGCCGCAAAAGGACGCCGCAAAAGGACGTACGCGCACGTCCATCACTGTGTGCCCACCCGTAACTCGCGGTCCACGTCGGAGGTCTACCGTGCGCGCATGACGATGCGCAGGTTACTCGCGAGCGTGCTGTCCGCCGCCCTTGCAGGCGGTACGGTCGCCGTCGTGCTGACCCAGACCCCTCCCGCCACGGCCGAGCGCCGTGGCCAGGCCCCGATCGTGATCGCCCACCGGGGCGCCAGCGCCCACCGGCCGGAGCACACCCTCCTGTCGTACGAGGCCGCCATCGCGATGGGCGCCGACTACATCGAGCCCGACCTCGTCTCCACCAAGGACCACGTGCTGGTGGCCAGGCACGAGAACGAGATCTCCGGCACCACCGACGTGGCCGCGCACCCGGAGTTCGCCGACCGGCGCACCACCAAGACCGTGGACGGCCGGCCGGTCACCGGCTGGTTCACCGAGGACTTCACGCTGGCCGAGCTGAAGACGCTGCGCGCCAAGGAGCGCGTCCCCGACCTGCGGCCGGACAACAGCGCGTTCGACGGGCTGGCGGAGATCCCGACGTTCGAGGAGGTCGTGCAGCTCGCACTCAAGCACGGCGTCGGCGTCTACCCCGAGACCAAGCACCCCACCTACTTCGACTCCGTCGGCCTGTCGCTGGAGGAGCCGCTGCTCGACGTGCTGAACCGCTACCGCGTGCGCAAGGCGTACATCCAGTCCTTCGAGACGGCGAACCTGCGTGACCTGCGCGGCAGGACGCGGCTGCCGCTGATCCAGCTCATCACGTTCGGCGGCGCCCCCTACGACTGGATCGCCGCCGGCAGCACGCGCACGTACGACGACATGGTGAAGCCGGACGGGCTGCGCGAGGTCGCCTCCTACGCGAGCGGGATCGGCGTGGACACCCGGCGCGTCGTGCCGGTGGACGCCGCCACGGGCCGGACGCTGGAGCCCACCACGCTCGTCGCGGACGCCCACCGCAGGCGGCTCGACGTGCACGTCTGGACGGTACGCAACGAGAACTCCCAGCTCCCCGCCGACTACCGGCTGGGCAACCCGGCCAGCCCCGTCTACCAGCGGGCGACCGGGAACGTGATGGGCTGGCTGTCCAGGCTGGTCGAGCTGGGCATCGACGGCGCGTTCTGCGACGACCCGGCCATGGGCCGGGCCGTGGTGGCCGAGCGCTCGGCCTGAGGCTACAAGGTACGGCGCCAGCGGGACTCGCCGAAGCAGTAACCGGCGAACAGCAGCACCCCCAGCGCCACCACCACCAGCAGCCAGGCCCCGGCGGGCGTGTCGGCGAACTGCCTGAGCGTCGCGTCGATGCCGCCCGCCTTGTCCGCATCGTAGGTGATCGCCGCCTGGACGACGAAGATCCCGGCCAGCGCGGCGATCGCTCCCCGGGCGACGTACCCGCCGAGCCCGAGCCGGTCCATCACGGAGCGGGCCCGGGGGGACATGCGCCCGCGGTCGAGCTCCTCCCTGAAGCCCTTCGTGACGCCCCTGCGCACCCAGTACGCGCCGAGCACGACGAAGCCGAGCCCGATCGCGCCGACGATGAACGGCCCGGCCGGCAGGGCGAGCAGCTTGGCCGTCAGGTCCTGCGACTTCTGGTCGTCGGAGGCGGCCTTGCTCGTGGTCAGCACGCTGATCAGGGTGAAGAAGACCAGGACGTAGACCACCACCCGGGCGACCGACTCGCCCCTTTCGAGAGCCTTGCCGTGGCCGAACACGGCCTCCGACGCCTGCCACAACGCCAGCGCGGCGAACCCGGCCGTCATGATCCATAACAGCACGGCACCGAAGGGCAGCGCGGCGAGCGTGGAGATGGCACCTGCCTTGTCGGCCTCCTTCGACCCGTCGCCGGCGGCGATCTGCAGGGCCACCACGCCGATCAGCGCGTACAGCACCCCGCGGCAGGCCAGGCCCACCCGGGTCAGCACGGTCATCGGCCGGCTGGCGGCCGCCCGCCGCGTCGCGTCCTTCGCCTCGCGGCCCGCCTGTTCCGCAGTGTTCACCGTTCCTCCAAGAGGTTGCCGGAAGAGTCCCGAGTGCCCTGGAATCGGCTCTCTACGCCTCGGCGGCCAGGTGCCGGGGCCCGGTTCGCTGGTTACATTGGACCGGTGAGCCACGATCAGCACGGCCTGGCGATGACGGGGGCGAGCGCCGCGGCCGTCCGGCACTACGACCGTGCCATCGACGAGTTGCTGCACTTCCGGGCGGAGGTGGACGCCGAGGCCAACGCCGCGCTGGCCGAGTCGCCCGACTTCGCGATGGGCAACGTGCTGGCTACCTACCTGGGGCTGCTGACCACCGAGGTCGAGGACGCGCGCACGGCGCGGGTGCGGTTCGGGGCCTTCCGGCGCAGGATCGACGAGACCGCGCTGCTCCCCCGCGAGCGCGCGCACCTGGCCGCCGTGGGCGCCCTGCTCGACGGCGACTTCCTGGCCTGCGGGGCGCTGCTCGGCGAGATCGCGGTGGAGCATCCGCGCGACGCCCTGGCGCTGGCCGCCGGGCACCAGATCGACTTCTTCACCGGCGACGCGCGCATGCTGCGCGACCGGATCGGCGGCGCGCTGACCTCCTGGCGGGAGGACGACCCGCACTTCGGGCACATGCTCGGGATGTACGCCTTCGGCCTGGAGGAGGCCGGGCACTACGACCGGTCCGAGGAGGTCGGGCTGCGGGCGGTGGAGCTGAACCCGCGCGACGTGTGGGGCATCCACGCGGTGGTGCACACGTACGAGATGCAGGGGCGCTTCGGCGACGGGCTGCGCTACCTCGACGCGCGGGTGCCCGACTGGTCCACCGGGACGTTCTTCAACGTCCACAGCTGGTGGCACTACTGCCTGTACGCGCTGGAGAGCGGCGACGTGGGGCGGGTGCTGGCGATCTACGACGCGGTGCTGGCGGACGGGCAGTCGAGCATGGAGCTGCTCGACGCCGCGGCGCTGCTGTGGCGGCTCCATCTGGAGGGCTCCGACCAGTCCGGACGCTGGCGGGCGCTGGCCGAGGCGTGGCCGCCGCGCGTGGCGGAGCCGTTCTACGCGTTCAACGACATGCACGCGGTGATGTCGTACGTGGGGGCCGGGCGGTTCGGGGACGCGGAGAAGCTGATCGCGGGGCGGGAGGCGTACGTGGCGGCGCCGCGGCCCGGGGTCACCAACCACGACATGACGCTCCGGGTGGGGCTGCCGGTGTGCCGGGCGATCGTGGCCTTCGGGCGCGGCGACTACGGGTGCGTGGTGGACCTGCTCCATCCTATCCGGCACCGGGTCAACGAGTTCGGCGGCAGCCACGCGCAGCGCGACGCCGTGCAGCGCACGCTGCTGGAGGCGGCCCTGCGGGCGGGGCGGCGGGAGCTGGCCAGGACGCTGGTGAGCGAGCGGATCAGCGTGCGGCCGTGCAGCCCGTACAACTGGCTCAAGCAGGCGTCCCTGGCCGACGCGCTGGGCGACGGCGCGGCGGCGGCGCTCGCGCGGCGGCGGGCGGACGAGCTCGCCCGCGGCGGGTCGGGCGGGTCCGGCCGATACGAGCGGGACCACCGGTCCGGGCAGGACGTCTCCGGGACTGTCGGAGCCGGCGAGTAGTGTTGCCACCCATGGATCGGCAACTCACCTTGATGGTCGTGCACGCCCACCCCGACGACGAATGCCTGAGCACCGGCGGCATCCTCGCCCGCTACACCGAGGAGGGCATCCGCACGGTCCTGGTCACCTGCACCAACGGCGAGCAGGGCGACGACGAGGGCGGCGTCAAGCCGGGCGAGCCCGGTCACGACGACGCGGCGGTGGCCCGGCGGCGGCTGGCGGAGCTGCGCGAGTCGGTGGCCCACCTGGGCATCGACCATCTGGAGCTGCTCGGCTACCGCGACTCCGGCATGGAGGGCTGGGACGCCAACGCCCACGCCGACGCGTTCACCAACATCCCGGTCGAGACGGCCGCCGCCCGGCTCGCCGCGCTCATGGAGCACTACCGCCCGCAGGTCGTGGTGACCTACGACGAGACGGGCGGCGGCGGATACGGCCACCCCGACCACGTGCAGACCCACCGCATCACGGTGGCCGCCACCGAGCGGAGCGGCATTCCCGACAAGCTCTACTACACGGCCATCCCCCGGGCCGCCATCAAGCGCATGTTCGAGTTGATGCGCGAGCACGGCGTCGAGCTCGGCGACTTCGAGCCCTCCGACGACTTCGGCACCCCCGACGAGCGGGTGACCAGCATCGTCGACGTCACCCCCTACGTCGAGCGCAAGCTCAAGGCCCTGCAGGCGCACGAGAGCCAGGGGGAGAACATCTTCCTGCTGCGCATGCCGGAGGAGGCGCAGCAGCAGGCGTTCTCGCACGAGGCGTTCGAGCGGGTGCTGAGCAAGGTGGCCGTGCACGGCCACGAGGAGGACCTGTTCGCGGGCCTGCGCTGAACCCGACCTCGATCCGGGGTTTTTTCGGGACACATACGAAACTTTCATCGGCCCGTTCGCGCCAGCGAGCAGGGCCGATGCCTTTTCCATGCTCGCATGCGTTTCACTGATCGTTGACAGCACCGTGAGGCGGCCCGATACTTTCGCCAACATACCGATACTTTCGGCGAAGGGAGCCCGCTCATGAACGACGCCCCCGACCACCCGAGGCGCCGCAGACGCGGCCGCATCAGACGGATCTTCGGCGGCGCCTGCGCCCTCGCGCTGGTCCTGTCCGCGACGATGCTGCACGGCACCGCCAACGCCGACACGACCGTGACCACGAACCAGACCGGCACCGACAACGGCTACTTCTATTCGTTCTGGACCGACAGCTCCGGCACGGTCTCCATGAACCTGGCGGCCGGCGGCAACTACAGCACCACATGGCGCAACACCGGGAACTTCGTCGCCGGCAAGGGCTGGAACCCCGGCGGGCGCCGGACCGTGAGCTATTCGGGCAGCTTCAACCCGTCCGGCAACGCCTACCTGACGCTCTACGGGTGGACGAGGAACCCGCTCGTGGAGTACTACATCGTCGACAACTGGGGCACCTACCGGCCCACGGGAACGTACAAGGGCACGGTGACCAGTGACGGCGGCACGTACGACATCTACCAGACGACGCGCTACAACGCCCCCTCCATCGAGGGCACCAGGACGTTCAACCAGTACTGGAGCGTCCGGCAGTCGAAGAAGACCGGCGGGACCATCACTTCCGGCAACCACTTCGACGCGTGGGCCCGTAATGGCATGAGCCTGGGCACCCACGACTACATGATCCTCGCCACCGAGGGTTACCAGAGCAGCGGCAACTCCAACATCACGGTGGGCGGCTCCTCCGGCGGCGGTGGCGGTGGCGGGGGCGGCGGCGGTTGCACCGCCACGCTGTCCGCGGGCCAGCAGTGGAGCGACCGGTACAACCTCAACGTCGCGGTCAGCGGTTCGAGCAACTGGACCGTGACGATGAACGTGCCGTCCCCGGCGAAGGTCCTCTCCACCTGGAACATCAGCGCCAGCTATCCCAGTGCCCAGGTGCTGACCGCCAGACCCAACGGCAGCGGCAACAACTGGGGTGTGACGATCCAGCACAACGGCAACTACACCTGGCCTTCGGTCTCCTGCAGCGCGGGCTGACCGCCCGGCCCCGCACCACCGCCCACGGCGCGGCGGCCCGCGACCGCCGCGCCGTGGTCAGTCAGTGCACTGTTTCGTGGAAAGTTTCACCGCCGGGTGGCCAAAGTCGCAGATAGCCGAATCACGCCGTTCACGCTGGTTGTGATCGAACGTCACGAGGCCTACGGTGCTGACATCCGCATCCGGTGATCCAGTCAAGGAGTCCGTCATGCGCGCCCGTGTCATCCGTGCCCGGGTCATCCAGGCACTAGTCCTGACCCTGCTGGCCCTGGGGATCAATGTCCCGCAGGCCCGAGCCCAGGTGGTGGGAGGTTTCGACTTCTCCCGGGCGGAGGTGTCGGTCACGGGACTGCAGGTTCCGTGGGCGATGGCGTTCCTGCCGGACGGCAGCGCGCTGGTCTCCGAGCGGAACTCGGGGCGCATCGTCCAGGTTCGCCCCGGCCAGGCGCCGGTCCAGGTGGCCACGATCAGCGGGGTGAGCGCCTCGGGTGAGAGCGGCCTGCTGGGCATCGCCGTGTCGCCGACGTACGCGCAGGATGGCTGGGTGTACGCCTACTTCACCAGCACGAGCGGCGACAACCGCCTGGTCAGGCTGCAGTTGAGCGCACCACAGACGCAGACGGTGATCTTCTCCGGGGTCCCGAGCGCGGCGATCCACGACGGCGGCCGCATCGCCTTCGGCCCGGACGGCCTGCTGTACGTGGCCACCGGCGACGCCGGCACCACCGCCAACGCCCAGAACCTCAACAGCCCCGCCGGCAAGATCCTCCGCATGACGCCCACGGGCGGCGTCCCGTCCGGCAACCCGTTCCCGAACTCCCGCGTCTGGAGCTACGGTCACCGCAACGTCCAGGGCCTGGCCTGGGACGGGCAGGGCCGGATGTACGCCACCGAGTTCGGCCAGAACACCTGGGACGAGGTCAACCAGATCGTCGCCGGCGGCAACTACGGCTGGCCCACCTGCGAGGGCACCTGCGGCAACGCCTCCTTCCGCGACCCGATCGTCACCTGGACCACGGCCCAGGCGTCGCCGAGCGGGCTGGCGTACGCCAACAACACGCTCTTCGCGGCGGCGCTGCGCGGCCAGCGGCTCTGGGCCGTGCCGCTGAGCGCCAGCGGCACGCCGGGCACGCCGGTGGCCGAGTTCCAGTCCACCTACGGCCGGCTGCGCTCGGTGGCGCTCGGGCCGGACGGCTGGCTCTGGGTGGGCACCAGCAACCGGGACGGCCGCGGCACCCCGGTGGCCCAGGACGACCGGATCGTCCGCGTCCCGCCGGCCACGACCGGCGGCGACACCACCCCGCCGACCGCCCCCGCCGGCCTGGCCGCCTCAGGGACGACCGCCACCTCCACCACCCTGACCTGGACCGCCTCGACCGACGACGTGGGCGTGACGGGCTACGACGTGCTGCGCGCACCGGGCACGTCCGGCGGCGCCTTCGCCCAGGTGGGCACGTCCGCGACCACCTCGTACACCGACACGGGCCTGAGCGCGGGCACCGCCTACCGCTACCAGGCCCGCGCCCGCGACGCGGCGGGCAACCTCTCCCCCGTGTCCGGCACGGTCACGGTCACCACCACCGGCGGCGGCACGACGGGCGGCTGCACGGCGACGGCGGCCACCCAGACGCAGTGGGGCAACGGGTACGTGATCCAGCCGGTCACCGTCGCCAACACCGGCACCTCCCAGGTGACCGGCTGGACGGTGACGTTCACGCTGCCCGCCGGCCACACCGTCACCGGCTCCTGGAACGCCACGCTGACCACCGCGGGCCAGACCGTCACGGCCAGGAGCGCCGGCCACAACGGCGCGCTCGCCCCCGGCCAGAGCACCACATTCGGCTTCCAGGCCGGCCGCCCGAACGGCAACACCCAGCTGCCCTCCGGCTACCAGTGCGCCTGATCGGATCCAGCCGATCAGATCCAGCCGCGCCGGGTCGCCTCCATGGCGACCTGGAAGCGGGTCTGCGCGCCCAGCCGCCGCATGAGCTTCGTGATGTGCCGTTGCACCGTCCGCTCGCTCCAGCCCAGCGCGCGGCTGGCCGCCTTGTCCGTCGCCCCCGACGCCAGCAGCGTCAGCAGCCGCTCCTCGTCCTGCGACAGCTCTCCGCCGGGCGCCGTCAGCCGCACCGGCACGCTGCGCTCCCACAGCGCCTCGAACAGCGCCACCAGCGCGTCCAGCAGCGGCGACGGGTGGATCAGGTACGAGGCCGCGACCACGTCGTCGCCGGCCCGCAGCAGCGGGATGATCGCCAGCCGGTCGTCCGAGATCGCCAGCTTCATCGGCACGGCGGCGATCCTGGCCTGCTCCCCGTGCTGCATCCCGGCCGTGACGTCCTCCAGCCAGCCGGGCAGCTCCAGCACGCTGGTGTCGTAGATGACGCGATATCTCACCCCGCGCCGGAGCAGGTTGAGCTCGATCGGGTTCGACTCCGTGTGCTCCTGCGGCGCGGCGTACGGCGGCCGGTCGAAGCCGCGGATCTGGGCCCGCGTGTCGTGCTGCATCTGCACCCACCGGTGGTTCACCTCGTCGCGGCCCGAGACCACCTCGATCAGCTCCCCGGGATGGGCGAAGCGGGTGTTGGCCCGGTAGACGTCCATGAGGGCGCGGATGTGCGCGCGGACGCCGTCCAGCTCCCGCTCGCGCTCGCGCAGGATGGCCTCCAGGCTGCTGTCCGGCGAGACGGCGACGTAGCGGGTGGGGCGGCCGGTCGAGCGGGTGGCCAGCCCCAGGTCGACCAGGGACTGCAGGGTGCGCCGCGCGGCGGGGGCCGGGAGATGGCAGTCGGCGACGATCTCCGCGACCGTCGCCTGGGTGCGCCGGACGAGCGCGTGGTACACCTCCTCGTCCTGACGGCCGAGCCCGATCGCCTCGAACAAGCCCACCTCCGGGTGTCAGGTTCACGTCACATGACAGAAACTCGTCACTAACGGATCTTGTCAGGAAACAGCGGAAGATGTCAGCGTTCTTGAGCACCATCGGCCCCTGTGGCCACATGAACGAAGGAGCGTCATGCCGCTGTCCCCCCGCCGTTCCCCTGGGCGACGCCTGCTCGCGGCCGTCTTACCAGCCGTATTACTGACTTCCGGAACGTTCGGGACTTTCGGCATGCTCGCGAGCCCGGCCACGGCGGCGGAATCCGTCACCGCCGAGCCCGCGCCCCAGCCGAAGATCGACGCCAAGCTCGCCGAGCAGATGAGGAGCGCTCGCGGCCGCCTGGAGGCGGCCGTCGTGCTGCGCACCGTGCAGGACCCGCCCGCGCCGGAATCAGCCGCTCAGGCGCGCGCCGCCCTGAAGGCGAGCGCCGCGCCCGTGCAGGAGCCGATCGTCCAGTTCGTCCGGTCGCGCGGCGACCAGGTGGTCAACACGTTCTGGCTGAAGAACATGGTCCTGGTACGCGCCACGCCCGCCACCCTGGCCGCCCTGGCCGAGCTCGACCTGGTCGACCGGATCATCCCCAACTTCACCCTGACCGCCCCCGAGCCCGGCAGGGGCGCCACCCCCAGGACCACCGCCGCGGAGGCCGCCACCTGGGGCATCGCCAAGATCGGCGCCGACCGGGTGCGCGGCGAGCGCGGCCTGACCGGCAAGGGCGTGCGCGTGGCCGTGCTCGACACGGGCATCGACGCCACCCACCCCGACCTCAAGGGCAAGCTCGTCACCGCCGACGCCGCGGACCCGAAGCACCCGGGCGGCTGGATCGAGTTCGGCCCCGACGGCAAGCCGGTGCCGACTGAGCCGCACGACAGCAGCTACCACGGCACGCACGTGGCGGGCACGATCGCCGGCGGCGACGCGTCCGGCACGCAGATCGGGGTCGCGCCCGGCGCCGAGCTGATGGCCGGGCTGGTCATCCCGGGCGGCTCCGGCACGCTCGCGCAGGTGGTCGCGGGCATGCAGTGGGCGCTGGCGCCGTACGCGGCCGACGGCAGGCCGGCGGGCAAGCCCGCCGACGTGGTCAGCATGTCGCTGGGCGCGGAGGGCTACGCCGACGAGCTGATCGAGCCGGCCAGGAACATCCACCGCGCCGGCGCGTTCCCCTCCTTCGCCATCGGCAACGACTGCGCCGAGGGCCAGTCGGGCAGCCCGGGCAACGTGTACGAGGCCGTGGCCGTGGGCGCGACCGACGTCAACGACGAGGTGCCGGACTTCTCCTGCGGCGGCGTGGTCAAGCACAGCGACTGGTTCGCCGCGCCGCCGGAGTGGCCGGACTCGTACGTCGTGCCGGACATCTCCGCCCCCGGCGTGGACGTGGTGTCGGCCATGCCCGGCGGCCAGTACGCCGCGCTGAACGGCACCTCGATGGCCACCCCGCACGTGTCCGGCACGGTCGCGCTCATGCTGGAGGCCCGCCCGGACCTGACCGTGGACGCGGCCGAGGAGATCCTGGCCGGCACGTCGGTCTCCGACGACCGCTACGGCCCGCGCCCGAACACCCGCGTCGGCCAGGGCCGCATCGACGCCTACGCCGCAGTCGCCGAGGCGGCGCTCAAGAGCGGCGTGCGCGGCACCGTCATCGACGAGCGCAGCCGCCGGCCACTGGCCGGCGTGCGGGTCGTCAGGGCCGACGGGCGCGGCACCGAGACCGGCGCGGACGGGCGCTTCGAGCTGCGGCTCGCGCCGGGCGAGCACGAGCTGACGCTGTCCAGGTTCGGGTACGAGACGGAGTCCGAGACCTTCCGCGTCAAGGCCGACCGGCTCTCCGACGTGCGCCTGGAGCTGGAGCGGACCCGCTGGAGCACGATCTCGGGCCGGGTGGCCTACGAGCCGACCGGCTCGACCGTGCCCGGCGCCACGGTCACGGTGCTCGGCGTGCCAGACGAGCTGGCGGGCACGACCGACACGAGCGGGCGGTACACGATCAAGGACGTGCCCGCCGGCGAGTACCAGGTCTCCGCGCACGCCCCCGGCGTGTCGAGGTCGGACCCGGTGGCCGTCACCGTGGGCCGCCGCCCGGCGACCGCCGACGTCACGCTGCCGCGGCGGCCGCGGACCGACCGGGTGTCACTCGGCTCGGACGGGCGGCAGGGCAACCACGACGCGTGGTGGCCGGAGCTGAGCGGCGACGGGAGCGTGGTGGTGTTCGCCAGTTTCGCCTCCAACCTCGCCGACGACCAGGACACCAACGGCGAGCTGGACATCTTCGCCACCGACCTGCGTACCCGGGTGACCGAGCGGGTCTCGGTGCCGACCGGCGGCGGGCTGGCCGACGCGTTCTCCCTGTCGCCCACGGTCAGCAGGGACGGGCGGTTCGTCGGCTTCAACAGCGGGGCGGCCAATCTCGTACCGGGTGACGGCAACGGCACGACCGACTCCTTCGTGCGGGACCGGCGGACGGGGACGACCGAGATGGTCTCGGTGTCGTCCGAGGGCACGCCCGGGGACGGGATCTCGGGCGCGCCCAGGCTCAGCGCGGACGGCCGCTTCGCGGTCTTCGACAGCGGCGCGGCGAACCTGGTGCCGGGCGACACGAACGAGCGCAACGACGTGTTCCTGCGCGACCGCCAGACGGGCCGGACGGAGCGGATCTCCGTCGCACAGGACGGCTCGCAGGTGAACGGGAACGCGCGCGAGGCGTCGATCAGCGCCGACGGCCGGTACGTGGCCTTCCAGAGCGACGCCGCGGACCTGGTGCCCGGCGACGACAACGGCGTGATCGACTCCTTCGTGCTCGACCGGCAGAGCGGGACGCTGAAGCGGGTGACGGGGCCGTACCCGGACACCGACACCTCCGGGCCGGTGATCAGCGCCGGCGGGACCGCGCTGGCCTTCGGCAACGGCGTGGGGCTCGGCGAGCTCTACGTGCACGACCTGGCCACCGGCAGGTCCCGGATGGTGTCGGCGACCATGGACGGCAAGCCCTCCAACGCGCTGACCTTCGCCCCCTCGCTCTCCGCCGACGGGAGCAAGGTCGTCTTCTACAGCGACTCGGGCGAGCTGGTCAGCGGCGACGCCAACAACCGCAGCGACATCTTCCTGCGCGACGTGGCGGCCGGCACCACCACGCGGATCTCCGCCGGTCCCCGGGGCGAGGAGGGCGACGGCCGGGCCGACCTGCCGTCGATCAGCGACGACGGGCGGTACGTGGCGTTCGAGAGCACGTCGGCCAACCTGGTCGAGGGCGACACCAACAAGCGGTCCGACGTGTTCGTGCACGACCTGGTGGCCGGGCCGGAGGCGCTGTTCGCGGTGGGCGGCCTGGAGGTCTCGCCGGCCGTGTCCCGGTCGGGGCGCGTGGAGGTCCGGGCCGTGGTGAAGAACGTGGGCGAGCTCGCGGGCTCGTACGAGGCCGTGCTGCGCGTGAATGGCGAGGAGGACCAGCGGCGCAGCCTGTCGCTGGCGCCCGGCCGGAGCACGCGGGTCTCGTTCGGCCTGCGGCGGAGCGAGGCGGGCACCTACACCGTCGTGCTCGGGCCGCTGACCGGGCAGTTCACGGTCGAACGCTGACCAGCGGGGGCCGTCCGGCGCGGGCGGCCCCTCCTTCACGGAGGCAGTTCGCCGGAGCCGCGCACGATCAGCCGGGTCGGCACGGTGGCCCGGCGGGCCTTCGACCGGTCGCCGTCCAGCCGCGACAGCACCAGCTCCGCCGCCGCGGCCCCGACCGCCGCCGGGTCCTGGGCCACCACCGTCAGCGGCGGATCGAGCACCTCGGCCAGCGGCAGGTCGTCGAACCCGACCAGCGCCACGTCCTTGCGTCCCGCCCGCGACAGCGCCACCACCGCCCCCATGGAGGCGAAGTTGTTGCCGGTGAACAGCGCCGTCGGCGGATCGGGCAGGGCTAACAGGCGCAGCGTGGCGCGGGCCGCGGCCTCCAGGTCGTGCCCGGTCTCCACCAGCGCGCGGTCGAACGGCAGGCCGGCGCCGTCGAGCGCGTCGCGGTAGCCCTGGAAGCGCTCGCGGCGGGTGTAGAGGGCGGCGGGCAGGTCGCCGACGAAGCCGATCCTGCGGTGGCCGTGGGCGATCAGGTGGGCGACGCCGGCCCGCGAGCCCTCCCGGTTGGCGCTGACCACGCAGTCGGCGGTCAGGCCGACGGCCGGGCGGTCGAGGAAGACGATCGGCAGCCCGGCCACCCGCTCCGAGCGCAGGTGGCGGTGGTCGCTCGCGGCGGCCGGGACGACCATGAGGGCGCTCACCCGGCGGGCCAGGAACGTGGCGATCAGCGACTGTTCCAGGTCGGCCGTCTCGTCGGAGGAGCCGACGATGAGCGTGAGCCCCCGGGCGCGCACGGCGCTCTCGACGCCGCCCGCGAGCGTGCCGAAGAACGGGTTGCCCATCTCGGGGATGACCAGGCCGATCGCGGCGTCCCGCGCGCCGACCCGCATGTTGCGGGCCATGAGGTTGGGCTGGTAGCCCAGCTTCCGGACCGCGGCCATGACCCGCTCGCGCGTCTCCACGGCGACCGGGCCCTCGTCGTTGAGCACCCGGGAGACGGTCTTCGCGGTGACTCCGACCTCACGGGCCACATCTGTCATCGTCGGACGCCGCATTCCGCTCATGCTAATGGTCCGTCACTAGGACAGCCCGATCGCCTCCGCCGCGTCCTTGTCCGCGACCACCGACTTGCCCTCCGACATCTGGAGCGCGCCGGTCATGATGGCCACCACCTCGGCCATGCTGTGGTCGCGCGGGCTGATCTCGGCGACCCTGCGGCCCAGGCGCTGGACGTGGATGCGGTCGGCGAGCTCGAACACGTGCGGCATGTTGTGGCTGATCAGCACCACCGGCGTGCCCCGGTCGCGGACCTGCCTGATCAGGTCGAGCACCTGGCCGGACTCCTTGACGCCGAGCGCCGCCGTGGGCTCGTCCATGACCACGACGTGCGTCGCCCACGCCACCGCCCTGGCCACGGCCACGCCCTGCCGCTGCCCGCCCGACAGCGACTCGACCGGCTGGGTGAGGGAGCGCAGCCCGATCTTGAGCTCGGCCATGTGGCGGGCCGACTCCTCGCGCATGCGCTTCTTGTCCAGCATCCGGAAGACCGTGCCGAGCAGGCCCGGCTTGCGGATCTCCCGGCCCAGGAACATGTTCGTCGCGATGTCGAGCGAGGCCGCGACCGCGAGGTCCTGGTAGACGGTCTCGATGCCGTGCCGGCGCGCGTCGAGGGGGTCGCGGAAGCGCACCGGCTCGCCGTCGAGCCGGATCTCGCCCGCGTCGGGCTGCAGCGCGCCGGTCAGCGCCTTGATCAGGCTCGTCTTGCCCGCGCCGTTGTCGCCGATGACGGCGAGCACCTCGCCGGGCATGAGGTCGAAGTCGGCGCCGTCGAGCGCGACGACGTGGCCGTACTTCTTGACGAGGCCGCGGGCCTGGAGCACCGGTGTGCTCATCGGGTCCTCCTGCGGGAGAGCTGGTCGACGGTGACCGCGAGGATCACCAGGATGCCGGTGATGAGCGTCTGATAGATCGACGGTACGCCCATGAGCTGCAGGCCGTTGCGGAACACCCCCACGATGAGCGCCCCGACGAGCGTCCCCAGCACCAGGCCCCGGCCGCCGAACAGGCTGGTGCCGCCGAGCACGACCGCGGTGATGCTGTCCAGGTTGTCGGTCTGGCCGGCCTGCGGGTCGCCGACACCGGTGCGGGAGACCAGGAGCAGGGCCGCGATGCCGTACACGAGGCCGGCCAGCGTGTAGACCCCGACGGTCAGCCGGCCGGTCCTGATGCCGGTCAGGCGGGCCACCTCGGGGCTGTTGCCCAGGGCGTACACGTGGCGGCCCCACGCGGTCGAGCCGAGCAGGTACGCGAACAGCAGGAACAGCAGGATCGTCAGCAGCGAGCCGTAGGTGACGTTCGTCTGGCCGAGCTGGAACGTCTGCCCCAGGAACGTCAGGAGCGCGGGCAGCTCGGTCACCGTCTGCTCGTTGGAGTAGATGTGCGTCAGGGCGAACACCACGTTCAGCATGCCCAGCGTCACGATGAACGGCGGCAGCGAGATCCGCGTCACCAGCAGCCCGTTGACCAGCCCGAACCCGGCGCAGACGGTGAGCCCGGCGGCCAGGGCGAGCAGCGGCGGCAGGCCGCTGTCCACGGCCAGCTTGGTCATCACGATCCCGCCGAACGCCATGATCGCGCCGCACGCCAGGTCGATGCCCGCGGTCAGGATGATCAGGGTCTGCCCGATGGCCAGCGTGCCGACCACCATGACCTGCTGGATGATCAGGGAGAAGTTGGGGCCGGTGAAGAACTGGTCGGTGTTGACCCCGAAGAACAGGCAGGCCAGCACGAGCGCGGCCAGCGGCCCGGCGACGGGCGTGGCGACCAGGCGGCGCGGCAGCGGTGCTTCCATCACGGCCATGGTCAGCCCCAGCAGTTGGCCAGGCCGAAGGTGGTGTCCTTGGCCTCGACCCCGGAGACGGCCTTGTCGGTGATGAGCGTGACGCCGGTGTCGGTGTAGCCGCTGGCCTTCTGGCCGCCCTTGGCGAACGTGGCCACGGCCTTGACGCCGTCCTCGGCCATCTTGAGCGGGTACTGCTGGCTGGTGGCGGCGATCTGGCCGGACTGCACGGCCTTGGTGCCGGTGCAGCCGCCGTCCACGGAGACGATCAGCACGTCCTTGTCGCGGCCCTTGGCCTTCAGCGCGGTGTGCGCGCCCAGGGCGGCGGGCTCGTTGATGGTGTAGACGAGGTTGATGTCGGGGGCCTTCTGCAGGCAGTTCTCCATGGCGGTCTGGCCCTTGGCCTGGTCGCCGCGGGTGTCCTGGGAGCAGACGATGGACGGGTCGCCCGCCTGGACGCCGAACCCCTTCAGGAAGCCGTCGTGCCTGAGCTGCCCGACGGTGATGCCGGGGGCCAGGTCCAGCGTGGCGATCTTGGCGGGCTTGCCGGCCATGGCGGCCTTGGCGTACTGGCCGATCAGCTCGCCGGCCTTGAAGTTGTCGGTGGCGAACAGCGCGTCGGTGGCGTCCTGGGGCTCGGTGGGGGTGTCGAGGGCGATCACGAGCACGCCCGCGTCCCGCGCCTTCTTGATCGCGGGGACGATGGCCTTGGTGTCGCTCGGGGTGATGAGGATGCCCTTCACGCCGGCCGCGACCATGTTCTCGATGGCGGTGATCTGGGTGGCGTTGTCGCCGTCGAACTTGCCCGCGGCGGTCATCAGCTCCAGGCCGTTGGCCTGGGCGGACTTCTGGGCGCCCTCCTTCATCTTGACGAAGAACGGGTTCGTCTCGGTCTTGGTGATCAGGCCGACCTTGGGGGTGGCGGAGGCGCTCTGCCCGCCTCCACCGCCACCGCCGCCGCAGCCGGCGATGAGAAGGGTGGTGACCAGGATTCCAACCGGAAGCTTCGCATTCATGGGCGGTTCCTATCAGGGGGTATTCAATGTCATCGTTGACATATGTCAACGTTGACATCGCCTGTGCTGCGATGATGAACTCCGATCCGAGAAACGTCAATGCCCCCGTGCCGTAACGAATCGGCAACGCGCCTACGAGAGGCAGGCCCGATGATCGCTGTCCTGGGCGAGTGCGTCGCCGACGCCTTCACCGACCGTGCGGCGGGCGGCGCGGCGGCGGGCGGGCTGGCGTTACGGGTGCTGCCCGGGGGCGGGCCGGCCAACACGGCCGTGGCGCTCGCGCGGCTCGGCACGCCCGCCCGGTTCCTCGGGCGGATCTCCGGCGACGTCTTCGGCGGCCTGTTCCGGGAGCACCTGACCTCCTCCGGCGTGGACCTGTCGGCGTCCGTCGCGGCCGGCGAGCCCAGCACGCTCGCGGTCGCCGCGCTCGACGCCGACGGCCGGGCCGAGTACACCTTCTACGCCGACGGCACCGCCGACTGGCAGTGGACCCCGTACGAGCTGGACCCGGGCCGCCTCGGACCGGTCGCCTGCCTGCACACCGGCTCGCTCGCCCTGGTCAGGGAGCCGGGCCGGGAGGCGGTGGCGGAGTTCGCCCGGGCGGCGTCGCGGCGGGCCACGATCTCCATCGACCCGAACGTCCGCCCCAGCCTCGCCGCCAAGGACGACTACCAGGTGGCCCGCTGGTGCGAGTGGACCGACATCCTCAAGCTCAGCGCGGACGACCTGGACTTCCTGCTGCCCGGCACCCCGATGGAGCACGCCTGCGACACCTGGCACGCGGCGGGCGCCCGGCTGATCGTGATCACCCGAGGGGCCGACGGGGCGCTGGTCTCGCTCGACGGAGCGCGGGCCGCGGTGCCCGCGCCGGAGGTGGACGTCGTGGACACGGTCGGCGCCGGCGACTCGTTCACGGCGGGCCTGCTGCACGACCTCGGCGCGAGAGGGCTGCTCGGCGGCCGGCTCGACGACCTCGACCTGGAGACGGCCGTGGCGGCGGCGACGTTCGCGGCGCGGGTGTCGGCGTTGACGTGCTCGGTCGCGGGCGCCAACCCGCCCTGGGCGCACCGGCTCCGTACGGACTGAAGAATCGAACCGGAAGCCGATTGGCCCGTCCCGCACGACAAAGGGCACGACCGTAATCCCGCCCGGCACACCCTTTTTCCACATGGACGATCATTGAAATCCTCCGGCACATTGTGTTATTGACGCCACCCTTTGCCTGGGCTATCTTCAGACGGGACTTCCAGGGGGGAAGTACGCTCTCTCTTCATCACTTTCGGATTTGCGAGAGAAGCATGAGCCCGACCAATGATTTTCGCGACACGCTGAATAATTTGTTAGGCGCGACCGGAAATACGCCCATTACGTCGATCAGCCTGGAAGTCGGCGGGATCCCGAGGGAGATCTTCGTCAAGCTGGAGTGGTTCAATCCGACCGGCTCGCTCAAGGACCGCACCGCCATCTCGCTCCTGGCGACCCTCGTCGCGGGCGGCGAGCTGGGCCCCGACCACACGCTCATCGAGTCGACCAGCGGCAATCTGGGCGTGGCCCTGGCCTTCGCGACGTCCGCGCTGCGCATCCCGTTCGTGGCCGTGGTGGATTCGCGAGCGTGCCCGGCCAACGTACGGCGGATGCGCGCCTATGGCGCCTCAGTCCGGCCCGTGGAGTCCGCCGGCGACGGCGCTGACCACCTGGCCGCGCGCCTGGAGGAGGTCGATCGATTACTCCGGGCTGACACCGGCGGCGCGCTGGTGTGGCCGAACCAGTACCGTAACGAGGCGGGGGCGGACATCCACTACCGCACCACCGGACCGGAGCTCTACGAGCAGCTGGACCGGGACGTGGACGCGCTCTTCGTCGCCGTCTCGACCGGCGGCAGCCTGGCGGGCGTCGCCCGGTTCTTCAGGGAGATGTCGCCGCGGACCGTCATCGTCGCGGTGGACTCGGCCGGCTCGGCCGCGATCGGCGGCCTCCCCGGCCCCCGCAGGCTCGTGGGCATCGGCTCCAGCAGACCCTCCCTCCTGCTGTCCCCCGCCCTGTACGACGAGCGCATATGGGTGACCGACGCCGCGGCCTTCGCCATGTGCCGGACGATGTGGCGCGTGGCCGGCCTCTTCGCCGGCGGGTCCAGCGGGGCCGTGGTCGCCGCCTGCGTCGACTACCTCGGACGGCATCCGGAGGTCCGCCGGCCCGCCTGCGTGCTGGTGGACGCCGGCACCGCCTATGTCGACACCATCTACGACGACGCCTGGCTCGAAGCCGGCGCCCCCACCGATGACGCCCTGTCCGGAACCAGGAGGTACGTGTCGTGACGCATGACTACGGCAGCGGCTGGGAGAAGGCCTACGCCGAGCATTCCTCGGACACCCTGTGGAGCGAGGACCCGATCCCCTGCCTCGATCAGGTGGCCGAGCATCTCACCGCGGCGGGCGTGCGTACGGTGCTCGACGTCGGCTGTGGCGACGGCCGCAACCTCGCCGCCCTGCTCGGGCACGGGTTCGCCGGGGCGGGGCTGGACATCTCCGGCACCGCGCTCCAGCGGGCGAGCCGCCGGCTGGGCGGCCGGGCCTTCCTCGTCCGGGGCGACGCGGTGAGCCTGGACGCGATCCCCGACGGCTCGGTGGACGCGATCACGAACTTCGACGTCTTCGGGCAGATCCCCGAGGCCGAGCGAATGGTCGGGAACTTCCGGCGCGTCCTGCGGCCGGGCGGGATCTGCGCGGTCAACGCGTACACACCGGCGGACAGCGAGTACGGGATGGGCACCCCTGTGGGCGATCACGCCTTCGAGTACCGGGGCACCCTTTTCCGGTTCTTCGAGGAGGCTGACGTCCGGAAGATCTTCGACGGGTGGAAACTCCTCTCCCTGGGGCGGCAGTCGTGGGTCGATCCACCGCACGGCGCATTCCGGCCACATGAACACACACACGACAACTGGATCGTAGTCGCCACTCCGGAGAGAGAAGATTTTTGACGACGGCGACGATTCCGTGAAACGGCCGCACCCGGGGAGCCGATTTCCCTAGAGTGAGGGCTGGGGCGGATATCCACGAACTCACCGCCCCGCGGTCGATTAATGCAGCGAAACCACCGGAGTGATGGCCAGTGTCTGAATCCATGACGAGCGTGACGACCCATAAGTTCGTCATCGTGCTCAGCAAGAAGGTCGAGCCGGGCGCCGCCCTCAACGCCTGCGCCCACATGGCCGCCTGCCTGACCGCGCGGGCGGACGCCGAGTTGCAGTCGCAGATGGCCTTCGTGGACTACAAGGACGTCGACGGAAACGTGCACCCGGTCTCGGCGCTCTCCCTGATCGTGCTGAGCGCGAAGAACGGCAACCAGATCCGCACCGCGCGCCTCGAAGCCATCAACACCGGCGTCTTCTGCGTCGACTTCACCGAGTCGATGACGAAGGACACCTACGTCGAGCAGATGGAGCGCACGGCGAAGCTCAAGGACGAGGAGCTCGACTACTGGGGCCTGGCCATGTTCGGCCCCAAGGAGGCCCTCGACCCCATCACCCGACGGTTCTCCCTCTGGCGGGCCTAGGCTCGCGGTTCCTCAGCCGCGTTCGCCGGTCAGACGCGGCTCGCGTCGGCCGGCGGGCACGGATGGGTGCGACCGCGTGACGTGATCGCGAGGCGGCACTCACATGGCGCGGTTATCGTTCCGGCATCGGACCGAACTGGTCAGGTTTCTCGCCGATCAGCCTCTCCTGCAGACCTATCGCGGGCGCAGGCAACTGCTCGAACTGGCGGGCCTCGAGGCCGTCCTGCCCCAGGTCGACCTCGAAGGCCCCGGGCTGGTCGCGATCGGAGAGCTGGTCCAGGTGCTGGAGGCCTACGGGCGGGTGACGTCCGAGCACGAGGCCCTCGGGCTGTTCCTCAACGCCGTGAAGGAGACGGTGGGCGCGGCGCACGAGGGACGCGAGTTCCTCGACCTCATCCTCCACTCCTACGGCCTGATGACCCCCGTCAAGACGGCAGACTTCTCCGCACCCTGGTCGGGCCCGGTGGACCTAGCCAAGACCGAAGAGAAGATTATCGGCGAGAACACCCTCCGCCACTTGTTCTTCCTGGAGAAGGGCCTGGAGGCGGCCCGCCCGGTCGCGTTCGTGGACGTGGGGACCTGGACGGGCACGGCATTCCTGATCGCCTCCGACCTGGTGCTGACCAACCACCACGTCGTGGCCGACCGCGAGCAGGCGTCCAGGGCGGTGTTCCGCTTCAACTACCAGCTCAACGCGAACGGCGCCGAGAACCAGGTCGAGGAGTATCGCGCGGCACCCCACGGCCTGTTCCTCACCGACCAGAGCCTCGATGTCAGCCTCATCCAGCTCGACGAGCCGGCCGGCGACCGGTGGGGCACGCTGCGGCTGAGTCTCCGGTCGCCCGTCCCGGACCAGCGGGTCAACATCATCCAGCATCCTGCGGGCATGCCCAAGCAGATCTCGCTGCAAAACAACTTCGTCCAGTACGCCGACGACCGCATCGTCCAATATCTCACCCCCACCCTCGGGGGATCGTCCGGCTCGCCGGTGTTCGACGACCACTGGGACGTCGTGGCCGTCCACCACGCCGGCGGCATGCTGAGCGAGCCGGGCGCCCACCGGCTCTTCTTCCGCAACGAGGGAATCTCCGCGGGAGCGATCCTCCGGATCCTCCCACCCGACGTCAGACAGCGGATCCAGGTGGTCTCCGCGTAGGGACCAGCAGGAGGGGGCGCTCAGGTGGGCCTGGTTGAGGTGCAGAGCCGGACCACGGCGTTGTTGTCGAAGCACCCCTCCGTGGGCCGGCAGGCCGAGCGACGGGCGCTCCTGCTGACCAGCGGCCTCGACCAGGGGCTGCTCGCCCAGGTGAGTCTGGAGGGGACACCGTTCACATTCCTCGCCCAGCTGATCGACACCCTCACCGAGTACGGCGAGCTGACCGATGGCAGGGACGCCCTCACGGCCTTCCTGGAGGCGTGCAAGCGGCTGTTCGGCGTGGACGGGCAACAGGAGCTCGACCAGATCATCGCGCTGTGGGCTCAGGCCAGGCAGACCCAGGGCGCGAGATCACCTCTGCTCACCTCCTACCTGCGGCACCTCGTGGACCGCTGGCGCACCGCGGGCTCGCCCCTGCTCCCGGAGGGGTGCACGTTCTCCGAAGTGGCCATCCAGCTGCGCGTCACCCCGGTCTTCGAGGACCGCCGCGACGAGGGCGGCCGGCTGTCCAGGGAGGCGGCTCAGGAGCCGGCCAAGGAGCGCAAGGACATCCGGCCGTCGGTCGACCTGCTCACCCTGTTGGAGGAGACCTCCGAGACCGAGCGCTGGCTGCTGCTCGGCGATCCGGGCACCGGCAAGACAACGCTCGCCCTGCAGGAGTCGGCCCGGCTCGCCGAGCGGGCGGCGGCCGGCGCGGGCGGCCCGGTACCGGTCTTCGTCTCCCTGGCCAACCTGGCCCAGCGCGCGGCGGGCAGCGCCGCCTACTCGCTGTACGAGTACATCTCCGCCCTGGGACAGGACCTGCAGCTGCCCGGCCTGGACAGCGAGGTCCGCAAGCTGGCCCGGCGCGGCGAGGTGATGTTCCTCCTCGACGGCGCCGACGAGGTGCCGGAGAGCCTGCGCGACTCCGTGATGGAGATGGTCAACTACGGGCTCTACGCCGGCAGCGGCAACCGGGTCCTCATCACCTCCCGGCGGGTCGGCGCCGCGCGGTTCACCGGCTACCGGCGGCTCGACATCGCCCCGTTCACCGTAGACGACCAGCGCAACCTGCTGATGGTGCTGTGCGGGCCCGAGCGCACCCGGGTGCTACTCGCCGAGATCACCGGCCGGGCGGAGGTGCGGGAGATGGCGCGGGTCCCGATGATGCTCACCGTGCTCGGGCTGGTGGCGCGGGAGTCGGAGCACGTCGCCCTGGAGCCGCCGGGTCAGCCGGGTATCAGCGCGACGCTGGACGACTACTTCCGCCGGCACAGCGACCTGTTCCGGCTCGCCGTGCGAATCCTGCTGGAGGGACGGCACCGGTCGCGGCGGTCGGTGGCCGATCCGTACGCGGCCGAACAGGTCCTGGCGGGCACGAGCCTGCTGCTGCACGACCTGTCCGGCCAGCGCGGCGGCGAAGAGACCTTCCGCGACATCCAGATCGAGGCGGCCGTCCGGCAGGCCGGCGGCGAACACCTGGCGCCGTGGCGGGGGCCGAGGGAGTTCATCGACGACGTGTCGGCCGTCTCCAACATCATCCATCCCGTGGACGCGCTCCGGACCCGCTACCGCTATCTGCATCGGACCGTCCGCGAGTTCCTGGCGGCGCTCGAACTGTCGCTCAGCCCTCCCGACGAACGTCGCCGGATCGTCGGGGAGGTGGTCAACGAGCAGCACTGGGCGGAGGTGCTCATCCTCCTGGGCGGACTGGTCTCTGACGTGGACGACCACCTGATGTCCCTGCTCCAAGGGCCGCCGGACCTGGCGCTGCGGGCGCTGAAGGAGGTCAACGACCTGGACCCGGGGCTGGCGGCGCAGATTTTGGAGCTGCGGCCGACCAGCCTGCGCAACCGGCGGCAGATCTTCGTCGAGCTCGCCCGCAAGCTGCCCGACAAGTCGCAGCTCATGGACACGCTCTGGGCGTACCTGGAGGCGGCCGGCGAGCACATCCCCCGGGTGGACGTCTACTTCATCCGGGACCTGCTGAGCACCTTCCGCACGCCTCTGGCCGACCAGCTCGCGAACGAGGCGTTCAAGCACCTCGGGCCGGTCCCCGAGGATCTGTTCACGATGCCCCCCGGCATGGACGCCCCTTACTGGTGTCACCTGCCGGCCGGGTCCTTCGTCATGGGCGGCGCGGAGGATGACGAGGATCGCCCGGAATGGGTCCCGGTACACCACGAGGTGGTGCTGCCCGAGATGTGGATCGGCCGCGTGTTGGTGACCAACGAGATGTACGAGAGATTCGACCGCGGGCATCGCGCCTATCGCCCGTTCCAGGACGACGTCGACCCCAGGGAACTGGACCACCATCCCGTGGTTGACGTTTCCTGGTACGAGGCCAAGGTGTTCTGCGACTGGGCCGCCCAGCGTTTCCCCAACGTACGCCTGCCGTCGGAATACGAATGGGAGAAGGCCGCTTCGTGGAACGGTTCGCGGAAATTCCGGTTCCCGTGGGGCGATGAATGGGATCCGGCCCGGCTGAATTCCTGGGAAAGGGGACCCAATCGCACCACCCGGGTGGGTGACTATCCGGCAGGGGCGAGCCCGTGCGGCGCCCTCGACATGGCGGGCAACGTATGGGAATGGTGCCTGGACTGGTTCGTCGACGATTTGTCGCCGGAATTGGGCTACCAGCCCGCGGTCGCCGGGGACCGGCGGGTGGACCGCGGCGGCGGCTGGTATCACGACGTGGGCCGGCCCTGCACCTTTATGCGAGCGGCGGACGCGCCCTCCGACAGCTTTTCCCATTGCGGTTTCCGACTGCTGGTGTGCGCCGCCAGGCTGGAGTCCGGGCTGGACATCGGGATGGATCTCTCCGGTTAGCGCGCCGGGGTTTCAGGCGGCGGTCTGCCCCGATTACCTACTGACCTATTTGGCCGCGGCGGCGGGAACATTCTCGCCTGTGTTAGAGTCGGTGGCGACATTTTCCCGCGGATGATCTCCAATACTCCCCACCCGCAGAGGATTCATCACATGGATACCGACGCCCGATTGGCCGCACTCGGTGAAGCTGCAATTGACACGGTCATCGTGGCCTCGGTCGATATGCAGGGCAGGCTCTTCGGCCGCCGATTTCCGTTGGAAAGCTTCCGCCGTTGCCTGGACGGCGAGATAAACGTGTCGTCCTGCGCCCTCGGCTGGGACCTCGGGCAGACCGACCGCCTCGTCGTCGACTACACCGGCTACCACAGCGGCTGGCACGACATCCGGCTGATCCCCGACCTCGCCACCCTGCGGCCGACGCCCTGGTGGCCGGGAGTCGCCATCGTGTTGGCAGACGTGGCGGACCAGAGCTCCGGGGAGTTGCTCCCCCTGGCGCCGCGCACCATCCTGCGCGAGCAGCTCGACCGGCTGCCCACCGGCGAATACACCGCCTCGGTCGGCGCGGAGCTGGAATATTACCTTTTCCCTGGCGGCTACGACGAAGCCCGCGACAAGGCGTACCGCGATCTGGCGGGCGGCTCGCTGCGGCGCCAGCAGGACCTCATCAGCCACAGCATCGGCCGCGAGGAGGCCCACCACCGCGAGCTGCGTGACCACCTGCACCAGGCCGGGGTCGGCGTGCGCTCGCACGACGCTGAGTGGGGCCGCGGGCAGTGGGAGCTGACACTCCAGCACGGCGAGCCGATGGACATGGCCGACCAACTGGTGCTGGCCAAGCTCGCGGTGAAGGCGGTGGCCGCAGCGCACGGCCTGGCGGCCACGTTCATGGCCCGGCCCACGATCACCGACACCGGCTCATCGTGCCACCTCAACGTGTCGCTGTGGACGCCCGGCGGCACGCCCGTCTTCCACGACCCCGACGCCTCCCACCGCATGAGCCGGCACATGCGGCACGCTATCGGCGGGCTGCTCACGCACGCGCCCGAGCTCATGCTCTTCTACGCGCCCACGGTCAACTCCTACCGTCGCTCGGCCAGCACGCAGTTCGCCGGGCACGGCGCGACGTGGGGGTTCGACAACCGCACGGTGACCTGCCGGGTGGCGGGCGGGAACCCCTCGTCGCTGCGGGTCGAGTTCCGGGTGCCGGGCGCCGACTGCAACCCCTACCTCGCCATCGCCGGCATGCTGGCTTCGGTACGCGACGGGATCGAGCGCAGGAGGGATCCGTCCGACCCGGTCACGGGCAACGCCTACGAGACCGGCAGCAACCGGCTGCCCAACACGCTGCACTACGCCACCCAGGTCTTCGAGGAGAGCGAGTTCGCCTCCGCGGTCTTCGGCAAGCAGGTCGTCGCCCACTACGCGGCCAACGGCCGCTTCGAGTGGGAGGAGTTCCTCAACCAGGTGACGGACTGGGAGCTGGCCCGCTACTTCGAGGCGATCTAGACCTCAGGGAAGACTCCCGACATCTGGGTACCACCCCCTCGCGCCACCGTCTCACGGTGAATCCAGCTCGCCAGCGCCAGGTCGAGCACCCCCAGGCCGAAGGGCGCGAAGATGACAGCCTCGCCGGGCTCGCGCCTGACGCTGCCGGACAGCAGGTCGGCAATGGTGCCGTGGACGAAGCGCCGGTGCCCGGCCGCCTGCTCGGCCAAGTGCAGGGAGGTGCGCTCGCGCAGAGCGTGGTCGATGTCGTCGGTGATGTTCCGCGCGGCCAGCACCAGCTCGGGGTGCAGGTCCCGCAGCGAGATGTGCAGGATGACCGGGCCGTGCCGCAGCAGGTCGAGGCCGGCCAGGTGGGGCTCGCCCGCGACGGTGGCCAGCACCACCAGGTCACAGCCGGTGATCGCGTCCTCGACCCTCTCCACCACGGCCACGTCGCCGGCGTCCCCCAGGTCCGCCGCGAACCTCCGTGCGGCCTCCCCCCTGAGGTCGAAGATCCGATAGCCGCCCACGTCCCAGCCCAGCTCGCCGAGGAAGCGGCGCACGTGGCCGGCGATGAACCCGGCGCCGACGAAGCCCACCCGCTCCGCCCAGCGGCCCCCGAGCAGTGCCTCGGCGGCCAGCACCGCTGAGGCGGCCGTGCGCGTCGCGGAGATGAGCGATGCCTCGAGGCACGCGTACGGGAACCCGGTGGACGTGTCGTTCAGCACGAGCAGGCCCGACGCCCTGGGCAGGCCTTGTTCGACGTTCCCAGGGTAACTCGCGATCCACTTCAGCCCGGAGACGTCGAACTCCCCGCCAAGGTAGGCCGGCAGCGCGATGATCCGGTCGCGGGGCCGCCCAGGGAAGCGGAGGAAGCTGCTGAACGGCAGGGCGCTGTGCCCCTCGGCGTAGGCCAGGTAGGCGCGGCGGACGAGATCCAGGCAGATATGCCGGTTCCCCTCCACCTGCTGGGCGATCTCCGCCGCCGAAATCACGGTCAGCCGCATGCTTCCTCCCTGTTCCGGTTGGCCTGTTCCGGTAGGTCACGGCAGCGGGACCGCCACCGTCGGGTCTCCCAGCAGGACGGTGCTCGCCCTGTCGTAGGCGGTGGCCTTGTTGTACAACGCCACCTCCACGGCCTGCCGCGAGGCGGCCCCCGGCGGCAGGCCGTTGTAGCGGCCGACGCTCCTGGAGTGGCTCTGGAGCAGGGAGCCGATCGGCTGGTAGACCTCGCGCAGCGCGTATCCGGCGGGCTCTCCCCGGCAGAGGTTCTGGTACACCGCGTCCCGCAGCGAGCCGCTCTGCCACTGCCCCGTCAGGGGGAAGTACAGCGTCCAGTCGAAGGTGGGCTCGACCTGCCCGATGAAGGCCCGCGCCGGACGCGGTGCGCCGAGCAGGGCGGTGGGCAGCGGGGCGACCATCGGCCCGAGCGCCGCGACGGCCTCGATCACCTCGCCGACCGGCTCGGCGGGGTCGAACAGCCCGCGATACATGCTCGGCGCGGCGGCGCCCGCCGAACAGCACGCCTGGGCCAACCAGATCATGCCGTCGGGCTCCCAGGAGCTGAGGAGGCCGGCCGGGTCCAGCGGCTCGTGCGCCGCGTCGACGAGCGCGCCGAGCGTCGACCGCATGAGGTCAGGCTGGTCGAGCGGCCCCGTAAGGCCGTGGCTGGTCGTGACCACGACCAACGGGCTGGCCGCGTCCAGCGTCGCGGCCAGCCCGCGCGCGGTCGCGGCCGGGCCTTCGAGCATCGTGGCCCGGCCCATCTCGCCGTCCGCGACGAAGGCAGCGTGCAGGGGTTCGGCCAGAGTCTCCCGCATGATCGTGGTGATGTCACCGCCGCCGTGGTCCACCGCCCACACCACTGGACTGTCGTACCTGGCGGCGCTGCCTCGCCAGTCCGACAGGAGGGCGTTGACGTAGTTCTCCAGGGCCGGGCCGGTGAGGTGGAGCCGGCCGACGTTCCGCACCGGGTTGAGGTGGTACTGGACCTCCCACGGGATCTCCTCAGGGCCGGCGTAGATCAGCAAGTACGCCGGCAGGCTGCCGGGATCGGTGCCCTCAGGCGCGGTGGCGATCGGCGGCTGGCTGCCCGTGGCGTAGTCGCGCAGGGTCCAGGAGCCCCAGGTCGTTCCTGGCATGTAGCGCAGGACCTTCGCACCGCTCCTGGCGGCCACGAGGCGCTGGATGGGCGTTGGCGCGTCGACGGCCACGGCAAGCTGGGCGTTGGTGAGACCGGGACGGTGGGGAAGGACCAGACCCCACCCGACACGCGGGTCGCACCAGTCCCACTCGTTCTTCGGGCGGGGCCGGGCCCGTCCCACGGGAGGCAGGACGGTGCCCGCCAGCGCCCACTCCGTTCGGCCCACTGGTTCGCCCGTGGCGGCTTCGCGCCCGGTCCAGGCGTTGATCGCGACCCGCGTCATCGGCCGTCGTCCGGCTCGGTGTGTCTCTCGGCCAGGCGCCCGTCCGGCTCGGAGCGCGCCGGCGCACGGCGCCCGTGCGGCTCGGTGAGCGTCTCGGCCAGGCGCTCGTCCCGGTGGCGCAGGAAGTCCCGCAGCGTGGCGAGCGGCATGCTGTCGCCCACCGCGGCGAGCAGCATCTCGACGACGGCTGCTTCAAGCTGCGGCTGCCGCGACGGCGGCGGATCGCCGACGTTGAGGTGGAACATGTGGGGCAGCACGTGCACGGCGGGCAGCGTCCACTCCTTCGCCCCGCCGGCCACGACGCTCACCGGGCCGGCCGTCGGCTTCCTGCACAGCTCCTCGCGGGCGGCCACGACCAGCCCGGCCCAGTCGATGTGCAGGCTCCGGACGGGCCCGGAGAGCGCGGGCGCCAGCGTGGCAGCCAGGCTGGCGTAGAACTGCCGGGTGAACCGCGCCGCGTTCGCCCCGAGAACCGACTCGCGCATGCCGATGACCGCCGGCACGGACCACTCGTGCACCAGGCTCTCGGCGATCGAGCCGCTGCCGGGACCCGGGTCGAGGGTGACCGCGCTCTCGCAGGCGTTGAGAACGACCAGCCAGGGCAGGCACAGGGGCACGTCGATCAGGTCGGCGATCTCGCGGGTCTCCAGGCGGTGCCGTGACCCCTCGTCAGGGTTCGACCAGTCGGAGCTCACCGCAACCTCGAGATGGGGCGTCCCCACGGCCGAGCCATGGCAGAAGAGATGGAGCACATGCGGGCGGAACTCCCTGATCCGCTCCCTGAGCTCGCCATGGTCCTGCGGCACCTTGAACAGGCTCACGGAGGGTGGCAGGTCCGGCTCTATCTCGCTCCAGAGCTCGTTCTCGCTGATGAACAGGCGCAGCTCGTACGTGCCCCGGACCTTGTTCAGACCCTCGACCAACGCCAGGTACTCATCCATCGCCGGCACGCCGAGGCAGGACAGGATCGCGGCCACCCGCAGGGGCCGGTCCAGCGTCCACGGCGGAGACACCGGGCGGCGGCCGGGAATGATCCGGCCCACCGGCCAGCGCGGGTCCAGCGCCAGGAACTCCCTGTCGGGGGAGAACAGCGCCTCCCACGGCAGGGCCTTGGCCTCGATGTTGCTCACGTCGACGTAGATGGGGAAGGACTCGGAGCGGTCGATCCCGAGTGCGCGGGCCAGCTCAGCGCGGATACTCTCATGCTTGTTGAGGTGCTCGAAGAGGATCTGCCCCGCCGCGCTGACGGCCGTCGGGTTCATCCCGGCCGACCGCAGGGCCGCGAACTCCGGCTCCAGGCCGGTGCACTCGAACTGGAAAAGGCCGGAGGTGGGGGGTTCGCGAAGCTTCATCAAGACGGTGGGCGGCACCTGCCTGCCGATGTCGAACTCCAGGTAAATCCGTCTCACCGGACACCCCCTGGTCCGTGGCGGCGAACGTGCTGGTCGAAGAGGGCCGAGACGGCGCGCAGGGCCCGTGTGGCGTCGGCGTCCAGCCTTCCGGCGGCCTGCCATTCCGCCTGGATTGTCTCCAGCATGCGGGCGCCGGCCGCGATCCAAGTGGGCGTGGTCTCGTGCCCGAGCGCGGCTCTGGCCGCCGCCGACAGCAGCTCCGACTCGCCGTTCTCGGTGAGCAGCGGCGTCGCGGACTCCAGTACGGACCGCGGCCGGGAGAACGGACTGCCCCACCAGCTCACCGAGGCGAGCCCGCCGGGCTGGAGCTCCTCACTCATGTGCATGGACAGGGCCTTGCTGAGCTCCCGCGCGTCGTCGTCGTGCTTCATGTCGTGCAGCAGCACCGGCCCCGGCCTCGTCTGAGCGAGCGAGTCGCACAGTTCGAGCAGGCCGGAAAGGGAGTGGGCGGACGGCGGGGTCGAGACGGCGAAGAACCACGCCCCCGTCATAGCGAGGAAATCCACCAGCTCGCTCACGCCGACGAAGCGCGGGACCTGCGGATGGACACCCGTCCCTGGGTCGCTCGCCAGGGCGAGGGTGCCACAGCCGCCGGACAGCCAGCCCTCACCGAGCACGTGGAAGACGTCGATCGGCGAGCCGTCGAGTGCCTGGGCGATCCAGCGGAGCCACGGGCTGGTCAGCCGCTCGTCGATCTCCTTTCGCCTGGACAGCGGGCGGAGCGGATCGTGGACGATCGTGCTCGGGCCCAGGTCGGGGAGCCGTCTGTCCGCGAAGACGTGGATCTCGGGGAACCTTCGCAGGATCGCAGAGTAGGCCACGACGAGGGCCTCCAGCAGGTCCGGGTCGATGGCCGCGTGGGGCGACGAGCGGCTCATGCACAGCACCACCCGCAGATGGGTGCCCGGCGTGTGGGGGCGCAGGTCCAGGTACGGCGCGCGCAGGACGGGTACGCGGAGCCAGTCCGCCAGTTTGTACTCCCATGGATAGAGATGCAGGTAGCCGCGGGGTGACCCGAACTGGAGCAGCAGGGCCTGGGCGTCGCCGACGCCGTCCAGGATCGCGTGCCCTCCGGCACCGTGGAGCGGGAGCCGGTGGAAGCTCGCGGCGTTGAGGTCCGCCGCCGACCCGACCCTCACGGGGAGGCCCATCGCGACGGCGGAGATCGTTTCCCTTTGCTCCGTCCCCACCAACTCCAGCGACACGTCCCCCTCGCGGGTCAGGCTCACCCGCAGCGTGGGCAGCTCAACCATCGTGCATCACCTGGTTCAGCAGCGCCCACGCGCACGCCTCGCCCGTGACGTCGCCGTGCCCGCCGATCATCTCGTCCGCCTGGATCGCCACGATCGGCTTGCCGAAGGCGTACCGCTCCGGTGGCGCAACCGGCTGGATCACGGCGGTCTCGTCCTCCCTGCCCTGCGGTCCGTACCCGCCCAGGGCGGCGTACCGGCTCGGTACCCCGGCGATCCGCACCTCCCCGAGATCGGAGCGGCGCCGCACCGCCCAGTGGAACAGGCTCGTCAGGGGGACGTCCTTGCGGCTGAACGTGGTCACGATCGGCTGGACGCACCGCTCGACCGCCGCGTGGTAGCCGCCCGGATGGTCGTCGCCGGCCACCTTGGTCGCGAAGCAGTAGCAGGAGACGGCCGGCTGGAGCAGCAGGACCGAGTCGACCGGGCGGGGGACCGACGAGGGTGCGCACAGAGCCGACAGGATCACCTTGGCGCCGTACGAGTGACCGATGAGGTGGATGCGGGCCTGCGTACGACAGAGGGCCGCCAGCAGGTCGGCGACGCCCCGGCTTCCTACGACGCCCGCGCGGTCCTTCATCAGCAGGACGGTGGCTACCCGGACGGCGTTCCGCGGATCCAGCCAGCCGAGCCCGCCGGCCACGGTGGGTGCGGGGAAGGGTGTTTCCTCGACGGGCTGGTCCGTCGGCTCGTCGATGAAGCCGCCCGACGACGAGACCGGTGGGCGGCTGAGCCGGGCCCAGATCCCGAGGAGGTCGTCCGCGCCGCTCACTCCGGCGCGGCCGAGTTCGTCCTGCCCTTCGTCGGCGAGCAACGGGGCAAGCAGCTCGGCGAGGTCGCGGGCCCGCACGTCGTCGAGTCGGTCCCGGTCGGCCAGGTCGTACAGGCGCTGCCGATCCTTGACGCCGAGCGACTCACCCAGGGCGGTTACCTCGTCGATGACGCTACCGGATCGTTCCACGGCACCCGCGATCTTGGGGCCGCGCTCCCACGGCGCCACCAACGCCGTGCTCGGCCAGTGCACACCGGCGAGCAGGGGCCGGTAGTCGCGACCCGGGCGCGGCCATTCGCGCCGCCTCAGGGTCAGGTACGAGGTGATGAAACGCCCGTACTGGCTCGCCGCCGCCGCCCAGTCGTTGTTCCAGCCGTGCGAGAACAGGAACACGTCCGACGCCTCTTCCGCCTCGCCCACACACCGGTCCCTGGTCAGCGGCCCGGTGCACAAGCCGTCCCGGTCGAAGGGGAGAACATAGTACGGGGCCGCGACCCCGCCTTCACCCGACACGACCCGTAAGGGTCCGATCGATGCGTGACCCGCCATCGCCCCACCTCCGTGAGCAGGATCTGCCCGGACTATGAGCGCGTCCGGTGGCCTCTGTCAATCGCACCGCCCCACCGACGCCGGAGCACCGGCGTCGATAAGCGCCGCACAGACCGCAGGTCATCGAGCCAGGTCGTCGAGCAGCCGCTCCACGACCCGTTCCTCGGGGACGGCCAGCCCGCGCGAGCGCATCGCCGGGGCCAGCCCGGGATCCCAGGGCGCGTCGGTGACCGGGCCGGGCGCGGGGCCGGAGGCCGGGCCGTCGGCCAGGGCCCGCAGGTAGTCGCCGGCCGACATGCGCCACGGCACCGCGCCGGTCTTGGCCATGGTGTACGCGGCGATGCGCAGGCCCGCCCCGTCGAAGTCGCCGTGGTAGTGCAGCCGGACCCCGGGGAGGGAGCGCAGCAGGCGGATAACGGCGCTGTTGGGCCAGCCCGAGGTGCAGATCATCGGCGGGCAGGAGGTGCCGAACCGCTGATGGGCCAGCGCCAGCACGGTCGGGTTCTCCACCACCCAGGCGTCCGGCTCGGCCGGCCGCAGCTCGCGTACGTCCTGGAGCTGCGCGAGCGTGATCACGCTCGGCTGCCCGTCCCAGATCCGCAGCACCCGGGCCAGGGGCTCGTCGCCGGAGGGGCGTAAACCGGCGACGAGCACCGTGGTGGAGAGGGCGTCGCAGGCCACGCCCGCCCGCTCCCACAGCGCCCGGCGCGCCTCGGCGCCCTCGGGGGCGGGCACGTCGTACAGGATGGACAGGGCCTTCAGCACCAGCGCCGACAGCCGGGTGCCCTCGTCCAGGGCGTGCGGGTCGCCGGTCACGTCGGCGGCCACCGCCGCCAGCGGGCGGCCCGCGGCGGGCAGGGCGGCGAGCACGTCCAGGGCCTGCCCGAGCAGGTCGCGCCCGGCGCGTACGGCGGACAGGGCGAGCAGCGCCGGCTCGGCCACGACCACCGGGTGGGCGGCGAACCAGCCGAGCAGCGCCTCGCGTTCGAGCCGCCGCTCCGCGTGCCTGCGCCTGCGGTCGTCGAGTGGCCCGATCACGGCCTCGGTGACGGTACGGGCGTCGAGGCCCAGCGCCCCTTCGAGCCTGGCCACGTCGATGGTGATCGCGGGCCCCGGGTAGCGGTCGAGGCCGAGAAGATCGGCCACGGCGGCCTGCTGCGCCGCCTCCAGCCCCGTCACCCGGACCCGGCTGACCCGGTGACCGGAGGAGAGCCGCTCGTGCAGGGCCTGCCACACGGGCCGCAACTCCACTGCCCGCAGCCGCTCGGGCACCTCCCCGCCCGCCTGGCCGCGGGTCATTCCGCCGGCACCGTTCGGTAGCCGTTCCAGACGAACCGGGCCGTCGTCACCGCGTCGTCCCCGTCGCCCGTGATGAGCTGGTGGATCGCGATCCCGTCCAGCTCCCGGTATTCGCACCACTCGTGGTCGGACGTCAGCACCAGGTCCAGCCCCAGGTCCACCAGCAGGTCGAACACCTGCCCCCGGTTCGTCTTGTCCACCCCCACGAACACCTCGTCGAGCAGGATGAACCGCGGGCACCCCGGATCGGTCTGGTAGTGCGCGGCCACCGCGGCGAACAGCGGCAGGTGCAGCGCGATCGCCTTCTCCCCGCCCGACAGCGCCCCGTGCAGCTTCCGCGTCAGGTCCTGCCAGCCCTGCCCGTCGCCGCGGTCGAGCTTGACCACGAACCGGTGCCAGGCCGTGTAGTCGAGCACCTTCATGAGCTGGTCCTCCCAGCTCGCCGAGGAGTTGTCGGCCCGCGCCTCCTCCACGCGATCCCGGAAGAAGACGTAGAGGGCCTCCTTGTCGGCCTCGGACAGCCCGGCCGGATCGCGCAGCAGCAGGTCGCGGGCGGCCCGGGTGCCGGCCGACTGGGTGGGATCGACCTGCCACACCAGCCGCACCGCCACCCGGGAGGCGGTGCGGACGCGTTCGAGGCGCTGGTTCATGCCCTCCACCAGGGCCGTGGCCTGCCTGATCCGGTCGGCCAGGTGCCGCCGCGTGTCACCGGCCAGGGTCCGGTCGAACAGGTCCCGCTCGGCGTCGGTGATGTCCGAGCGCCGCTCGTCGCGCTCCTTGCGCAGCGCCTTGCTGAGCGCCGCGGCCCCCGCCCGGACGCCGCCGACGGTGGCGGTGAGCACCTGTACGTCCTCGTCGGGCGCCAGCTCCAGGTCGGCCCGGTCGGCGAGGATCTCCCTGGCGTGGTGGAAGGCGTCCTGCAGCCGCGCCTCGGCCTCCCTGACGTTCTTGTGCTCGTACGGGACCGTGGCCAGCTGCTCGGCCACGGCCCTGGCCGCCTCCAGGACGGCCCGCACCCCGGCCTCGGGGGTCAGCTCGACCGGCGCCCGCGCGTCCGCCGGCAGGTGCCCGGCCGCCAGGCGGCGGAACCGGTCGGACACCTCGTCGCGCACGCGCCCCGCCTCGGCGTGCTTGTCCTCGGCGGTGCCGAGCTCGCCCCTGAGCTGGCCGAGCCGGGCGTTGAGGCGGGCCATCCCGTCGTTGACCGACTTGATCAGGCGGCGGCACGCCTGATAGGCGGCCTGGGTGTCCTGGAGTTGTTCGAGGACGCGCAGGTGCTCGACGCCGACCGTGGACTCGATCGCGGCCAGCCGCTCCGCCAGCACGACGGCGGCGGCCGCGGCCTCCTCGGCGCGTTCGACGGCCTCGACGGCGAGCCGTTCGTACTCGCCGGCGGTCTCGGCGGCCAGCTCGGCCCGCTCCCTGGCGGCGCGGGCGTCGGCGCGGCGGTCGTGCCAGACGGCGCCGGTGGTCTCGGCGGTGCGCAGGGCCTCCTCGAGGTTGTCGAGCGCGGACAGCGCGGTGGGCAGGGCGTGCCGGTCCGCCAGCTCGGTGAGCCGGCGCAGTGACCGGCCGACGTCCTGCTCGCGCTCCTGCAGGCGCTGCTCGTAGGCCCGGAGCTGGTCCTCCCGCAGCGCCACCTTCTTCACCGCGCCGTCGAGGTCCTGCACCGCCTCGGCGTACGGCCTGCGGTCGGGCCTGCGCCGCAGCTCGGCGGCCAGCGTCTCGCGGTCGCCGTCGACCACCGCGAGCAGGTGGTCGCACTCGGCGATCCGCCCGGCCAGCTCGCCGAGCCGGTCGTCCAGCTCGGCGATGCGGCGCCGCCTGGCGCGCTCGCGGGCGGTGGCGCCGATGTAGGCGGGCTCGGGCTTGACCCACCGGCCCGCCGCCGGGCCCAGCCGCCAGGTGCCGTCGGCGCCGATGACGGCCGGGTGGTCGACGCCGATCGCGGTGGGCGCGAACGCGATGCCGCCCAGCACGGTGTCGGCCGGCACCGGGGAGTCGGCCTCGGTGAACAGCACGTGGGCCAGGCTGTAGCCGGGGGCGGGCTTGGACAGCGCGGCCACGGCGAAGGCGTCGTGCTCGCCCGGGTCGAACCCGCCGTCCGGCCGCAGCCACAGGTCGAGCAGGCCCGAGGCTTCGAGCGCGGCCTCCACCCCGGCCTGCGCGACGGGGTCGAGCCCCGACCTGAACGCGACCGCCCGCCACAGCGGCGTCCCGGGCCGTCCGAGCCGGGCGGCCGTGGTGCGGGTGTGCGGGGCGGGCGGTTCGAGCACGGTCTGGTCGTTGAGGCTCTCGCGCTCCTGGGCCAGCTCGGCGCGCTCCGCGGCCAGGCCCTCGCGCAGCCGCCTCAGGTGCTGCTCGCGGGCGGCCAGCTCGACGGCGGCCATCGTGCGGGCGGTGCCGACCAGGTCGTCGGCGCCCTCGAAGTCGTCGGCCAGGCCGGCCAGCGTGCCCGGCTCCAGCTGGAGCTGGGTGCAGCCGCCCGCCCAGTCGGCCAGGGCGGCGGCCAGGTCGCGGGCGCGGTCGTCGCGCAGCCGCTCGGCCCGCCCGTGCGCCTCCTGGGCGGCGGCCAGGTCGTCGCGGGCCTGGTCGCGATCGTGTTCCGCGGTGGTGCGGCGCTTGATCGCCTCCTCGTGCCCGACGGCTCCGGCGCGTACTTCCCTGATCTGGGCGGCACGGCTGGACACGGCGGCCCGCAGCAGCTCCCGCGCCCTGCGCACGGCCTCCTCACCGTCCGCCGCACTCCGCGCTCCCTCGCCGGGGGCCGCCACACCGCGCGCTCCCTCCCCCGGGTCCGGCGCGCCCCGCAGTCCCTCGCCCGGGTCCGGCGCGGCCGCACCGCGCGGGGCCGCGCCCGCCCCTGGCTCGTGGCGCTGCCCATGGACGGGTCCGGGCTCCTGGGCCGATCCGGCCCGTTCGGTCTCCTCGTGGACGGCGAGCAGCCCGGCGCGTTCGGCCGCGTGGCGGGCCTCCGTCCGGGCGCGGTCGGCCAGCGCCGCCGCCTTGCGAGCCGTGTCGGCGGCCCGGGCCGACAGCTCCTGCTTGCCCGACACCGCGCGGGCCGCCTGCCCCGCCTGGTCGCGCAGGCGGCCCGCCGCCTCGTGCGCCGCCTGGGCCTCGGTGCGGAGCCGGTGCAGGTCACCGCCCGCCTTGTACGCCTCGCTCTCCTTCAGCCCATCGATCTGCGCGGCCAGGGCCAGCTCCTGCGCCTCCTCCTCCCCCAGCCGCACGCTCGCCGCGTCCAGCTCCCGTTCGGCCTCCTTGAGCGCCTCCCGCTTGGCCTTGACCTCGGCGGCCAGCGACTCCAGGGAGTATCCGGCGGAGGTCACGGCCGCGGCGGCGGCGCGCAGGACGCGCTGGGCGTAGTTGCGCTGCCGGGTGGCGAGCCGGTCGGCCTCCTCCACGTCGCGGTCGAGCAGGCGCAGCTCCTCGCGCTGCCGGTCGAGCCGCTCGAACCCCTCGGCGATCTCGTGGATCTCGCCCTCGCCGAGCGGCGGCAGGGCGCTCGACAGCAGCTCCGACAGCAGGCCGGGGTCGAGGCGTTCGGACAGCTTGGGGGTGCGGAGCTGGCGCAGCGCGGTCAGCAGCGAGTCGTAGCGCTGCTCGTTGAGCGCGCGGTAGAGCGTCTGGCGGACGACCGTACGGTAGGACTCGGCCGACTCGTGGACCTTGCCGGACGCGCCGAGCTCCTCCACGAGCTGGGCCTTGGTCAGCGGCTGACCGGCGTCGCCGGTGAGCCGGACGCCGTCGGGGGCGTCGACGCGGGCCTCGGTCGTGAAGTAGGTGGCGGTGACGTTCTTGGTGTGGATGGTGGCCTGCAGCCGGGCGCCGCAGGTGAACCAGCGGCCGTCGGCGTGCTGGAACTCCAGCCATACGTAGCCGACCCGGGTGGTGCCGCCGGCGCCGTCGCCCATCAGGTTCCAGTGCATGGTGCGCTCGGTGCCGCCGAACGTGGACAGCCTGCTGGGCTTGAGGCTCGCGTCCAGCACGTACGGGAGCAGCAGTTCGAGCACCTTGGACTTGCCGCTGCCGTTGGGCCCGCGCAGCAGCAGCCTGCCCCGGTGGAACTCGAACACCTCGTCGTAGTAGCGCCACACGTTGAGGATCCCGGCGCGTACGGGAGTCCAGCGGGCGTCCACTCCCTGCGCGGCGCGCGGCGGGGCGAGCTCGGTGACTGTCATGAATCCTCCTGGACGGCCGCGCCGTGATCAACCCGGTAGCGGGCCGCGGCGGGCAGGGCGGCGACCTGGTCACCCGTGACGCGGGCCAGCCCGAACTGCGTGAGCACCTGCAGCGCGTCGGCGGCCAGCCGCGGCCCGCCGCCCTCGGACTGATAGGCCTTGGCCCACTGCGGGAACCGCCGCAGCAGCCCCGCCGCCTCGCGGTCGAGCCTGGCGGCGGTGACGGGGCCGGAGGTGACCAGCAGGTCGAGCATGAGCAGGGCGGCCACCTTGGCGTGGCTGCCGTCGTCGGGGAACTTGGTGTCGGTGGCGATCGCGTCGGTGTCGACGAGCAGGAAGCCCTCGGCCCGCTCCTCCAGCACGAACCCGGCCTCCTCGGCGGCGCGGCGCAGGATCTGGCGGCCGGTCAGGGAGGCGGCGTAGGCGGACTGCGCCGGGGTGAGCTCGTCGCGGTAGACGACGGGGTCGTCGAGCAGGCGGCGGATGAGCGAGTGGCGCGCCCACAGGTTGCGCTGGGTCTCGGTCGGCTCGTCCCCACCGTAACGAGCCTCGACCGTGAGCGCCCGCACCGGGTCACGCGCCGGACCGCCTCCCGGGTCGCGTTCCTCCAGGGCGGTCTCCGGGACGGCCTCCAGGGCGGTCTCCCTCGCGGCCGCCACCCTGGACGGCGGCACCGGCGCGGCCAGCAGCCGGATCACCCGTGTCGTGTCCACCCGGTAGAGCACCTTGGCGTCCTCGTCATCCAGGTAGGAGTCGGTGGCGCCGTCCATGGCGGTGATCGCCCCGTAGTGCTCCAGCAGCTTGAGCGCGTCCACGAAGGCCGCCCGCTCGTCGTTCCTGACCGGGTCGAACGCGGGCACGTCGGCCTCCACCGCGGCCGCCTGGACCACCCGCTGGGCCAGCATCCCGATCGTGGTGACCGGCGAGGTGAGCAGTTCGGCCGCGCACAGGCACAGCAGCGTGTAGCGGCGGCGGTCGAACGGCGCCCTGGTGGTGCGGCGGCGCCGCGCGGGCCGGGTGGCGCCGGGCTCGGACCCGATCTTGACCAGGCGGGCGTACCCCTGGCGCGACTCCACGACCAGCCGCCAGCCGCAGAAGTAGTCGAACCACTGGATCAGCGGCTGCCGCCGCTTCCTGATCAGGTCGAAGGCGGCGGGGTCGTCGTGCAGGGACACGAGGGGCCGGCCGAGCAGGGTCCTGATCGCGCGGGCGATCTCCTCCTTCTCGGCCCTGACGAGCTGGTTGGCCAGGCTGCTCACGCGCCCACCACCCTCCCGCGGCTGCCGGCCCCCGGCGCCCGTACGTCGATGAGGTAGTCGGGGCCCCGGAACCACCCCTCGGACGTGCGCAACACCGCCACCGCCCCGTCGTCCGGCGCCCGCAGCACGATCTCCACCCGCCCGTCCGAGGTGACGGCCCGCCGGAACCCGAGCGAGTCGGGCCGCTCGGCCAGGGCCCGCCCCAGCAGGTCGAGCAGCCGCCCGAACGTGTCATGGTCGAGCTCCCCCAGCTGCGACAGCCGCATCGCGCCCGTCGTGGCCAGCGCCGACCAGGCGGCCTCCAGCTCGGCCCGCTCCTTCTCGGCCCGCGCCCTGCGCTCGGCCCGCAGCGCCGCCACGTCGCGCACCTTGCCCGTGCGGCCCATCCGCTCCGTACGCCCGCGCGAGCGCAGCAGCGCCGACACCTCGACCGGCTCGGCCTCCGCCCAGGGCACCCCGGCGGGGATCAGCTCGGCGTCGGCGTGCCCGAGGTGCGGATGCCTGGCCGAGCCGAGCCCGAACGCCGCGTCCCACAGCCGGTGCGCGTCGTCCTCGCCGGGCGCGGTGGCGAACCAGCGGGCCAGCGTACGGAAGTCGGCGGCGGCGCTGGAGGAGCGCCGGCGAGAGTCCGTGATGCGGTCGAGCACCTGCAACAGCGACACGATCGCCCGCCGCGCCACATCATGCAGTTGCCGCACCCGCGGCACCCCACCGCCCGCGACCACTCCCCCGCTGCCTCCGGCGACGGCCCCCTCGGCGCCTTCCTCCTCGGCGCCTTCCTCCTCGGGGGCGAACCACAGCCGCAGCCCCTCCCACTTCGCCGCCCGGGCCGCCAGCCAAGGGGTGGCATGATCGGCCCCGGGCACCTTCGGCAGGTCGGCGCCGTCCAGCGCGCGGGCGTGCAGCACGCTGACCCCGTGCCGGGCCACGGCGCGCAGCGCGGCCGCGATGGTGTCGCCCCGCTGCTCCAGATTGGTCACGAACTCCTGAAGGTAGGCCACGGTGGCGGCCTTGACCTCGTGGAACGTGGCCAGATCCGACCCCTCGACGCGCAGCAGCCGCTGCAGCTCCCCGTTGAACTGCTTGGTGTTGTTACGCAGCCCGTCGAGATGCCCCTCCAGCTCCTGCAGGCTGCTGAAGATGCGCCGGTTACGCCCGGGATCGGGGTCGCGCAGCAGGCTCTCCAGCTCCCCCAGCCGGTCGGCGATCGCGTCGAGCACGGCGGTCTGCAGCGCCCCCGCCGAGGCCAGCATGGCCATGGCGTGCTGGACCCCGGCGAACGCCGCCTCGCCCCGCTTGGTCAGCGAATATTGCAGGTTCTTGCGCTCGTACTCCTCGGCGGTCGCGAAGCTCCCCGCGTGATTGAAGATCACGTCGAGCAGCCCCCAGCCGGCCAGCTGCTTGAGCGTGCCGGCCAGATCCTGCTCCCCGACCGGCGCGTACCACCCCACCGCGCGCAGCCGCTCGCGCACCTCGTCCACCGTCAGCGCCGTCTCGAGCCGCTCGTTGGCCTCGCCGAAGGCATAGAGCACCGCGGTGTGCAGATCTGCCCGCTCGGTGGTGGTGAACCGGAACATCTCCGGCGGCACCCGTGGCGGCTCCGCCATCGCCCCGCTCCCCTCGCCACACGATTACCACCCACGCAACCGTAGCGGCAGACACCGACGGGGCGACCGCTGTTTGCGACCAGATCACAGGGGTACGGCGCTGGCATTGGAACTCGGGGGGACGGTATGGCGGAGTTCGAGGCGACCCGCGGGATGCCCGCGGAGAGCATGGTGGTGTTCGGCGTCGCGTCCGACGTGGAGATCATGGACCGCTGGCTGCCCCAGGGGCTGTCGGTGCATGACAGCGGCCCCGGCACGATCGAGGCGGACGGCTCGCTGGTGCCCGGTCCCGGGAAGCACGAGGGCCTGTTCCGCGCCGAGGAGGACCAGCTCCGGGTGGAGTGGGGCGGGCGTGACCATCCCGACTATTCGGGGTGGCTGCAGGTCTCCGACTCGGCCGCCGGGACCAGCGAGGTGACCGTGCACATCAGCCTCCTGGACGAGCCCGACTCGGGTGCCCGGGCCGATGAGGTGCGCGGGCTGCTGGACCGGTCGCTGGACCGGCTCGCCGAGGAGGTCCACCGACGCGTCTCCGACGCGAGCTGACCTCCCGGCATAGTGCCTCGCCGCACGGCCCGGCCCGGCGGCCGGCCGGTACGGCATGTCGCCTGATGCCCACGGCCGGGGGCCTGGCGGAACGACCGAGCCACTCAGGGCGCGCAGCGCCCCCGTGCGAGGTCCGCGGGGTCCGGGCCGACGGATGGACGCGCAGGTCAGCCGGGCCGTTCCCCGGCGGGTGACACTTCTTGCAAGGGATCTATTCCAGCGACTATAAAGGGCGCCGCAAGGTTTACCGCGCACCGTTCGAACATGCGACGCCTAATCAAAATCTTTACGCCTGTCATCGCGGGCCTGATCGCCCTGACGGGTTTGCCCGCCATGGCGCAGGCCACTGCCACCGACGGGCTCGACACTTATTACGGCCAGCGTCTTGCCTGGTCAGGCTGCGGCAACGGGTACGAGTGCGCGAAATTGTCAGTGCCACTCGACTATTCGAAGCCGAACGGAAAACGGATTAAGATCAGCATGGTCCGGCTCCCCGCCACCGGCAAGAAGATCGGCTCGGTCGTGCTCAATTTCGGCGGTCCCGGCGGGTCCGGCGTGACCGCCCTGAAAGCCGGCAAGGAAATCGTTTCCGCCGCCGTCCGGGAGCGGTTCGACGTCGTCAGCTTCGATCCGCGCGGCGTCGGCGCGTCCTCGCCGGTGCGCTGCCTGGGGACGCTCGACCTCGACGCCTACCACGCGCTCGACCCGACCCCGGACACCCGCGCCGAGGTCAGGCACTCGCGCCAGTGGGCCAAGATCTTCGCCAAGTACTGCGTGGCGAACTCCGGCAAGCAGCTGCTGTCCAAGGTCGGCACGGTGAACACGGCGCGGGACATGGACGTGATGCGGACCACGCTGGGTGACGCGCGCCTGACGTACCTGGGCTTCTCCTACGGCACCTATCTCGGCTCGATCTACGCGGACATGTTCCCGAAGCGGATCAGGGCGATGGTGCTGGACGGCGCCGAGGACCCGTCCCAGCACGCCGCGGAGTTCGTCCAGGACCAGGCCCGCGGGTTCCAGGTGGCGACGACGTCGTTCCTGCGGGACTGCTTCAAGGCCAGGAACTGCCCGTTCCGCAAGCACGACGTCAAGGCGGCGCTGAAGCAGCTCGACAAGCTCTACCGGCGGGCCGACACGGCGCCGCTGCGCAACGTGTACGACGGCAGGCAGGTCACCGAGGCCGTGGTGCGCGGCGCCGTGCAGTTCTCCATGTACCAGACCGCCAGCTGGCCCAGCCTGCGGCAGGCCCTGACGGACGCGTTCAAGGGCGACGGCAGCAAGCTGCTGCTGCTGGCCGACGCGGGCAACGGGCGGACGATCGGCGGCCGTTACGACAACAGCTTCGAGGCCCTGGTGGCCATCAACTGCGTCGACCACCCGGAGAACCCCTGCCCGTACTGGCCGGTCAAGGGCACCCGCTACCCGAAGAAGGTGCACGCCAAGGGCTCGCCGCCGATCGTGGTCGTGGGCACGACGCGTGACCCGGCGACGCCGTACAAGCTGGCCAAGGCGCTGGCCGCGCAGCTGTCGAACGGCGTGCTGCTCACCCACGACGCCGACGGCCACACCGGCTACCGCAAGGGCTCGGCCTGCCTGGACCGCAAGGTCGACCAGTACCTGATCACGACCAGGGCCCCGCTCGCGGGGACCTGTAACGACCAGGCCTGAAGCACGCGAAACGGCCAGTCCCACACCTCGGTGTGGGACTGGTGTCGTTCGGGTCAATCCCGGTCGCGCCTGTGTGGCGGTGGTGGCGCGGTGGGGGAGATTGGGCGGGCGTAGCCGGAAATTCCCGTCCGAGGAGCCCATGGAGTCGCTGCTGATCCTGCACGCGGCCGTGGCTGCCTGCGCTCCCTGGCTGGCCGCCCGGCTGGGGCGCGCCTCGTTCGCCCTGCTGGCCGTCCCGCCGGCCGCCGCGTTCTGCTACGCCGGCCGGCTGGCGCTGCGCGGTCTGCCCGCCCGGGAGAGCACGACGTGGGCGCCGGCGCTGGGCATGGAGCTGTCCTTCCGCGCGGATCCGCTGACCGTGCTGATGATGTCGCTGGTCACCGGGGTCGGGGTGCTGGTGCTGTGCTACAGCGCCCGGTACTTCGCGGCGGGCGACGAAGCGCTCGGCCGCTACGGCGGCGCGATGGTGGCGTTCGCGGGGTCGATGCTGGGGCTGGTCACCGCCGACGACCTGCTCCTCCTGTACGTGTTCTGGGAGCTGACCACCGTCTTCTCCTACCTGCTGATCGGCTACGACCCCATGAGCCGGATGAGCCGGCAGGCCGCGATGAAGGCGCTGACGGTCACCACGTTCGGCGGCCTGGCCATGCTCGCCGGGTTCGTGCTGGTCGGCCAGGCGGCGGGCTCCTACCAGGTGTCGGAGATCGTCGCCCGTCCGCCGGACCTGGCGCCGGCCGCCGTCGTGCTGGTGCTGACGGGGGCGCTGGCGAAGTCGGCGATCTTCCCGTTCAGCACGTGGCTGCCCGCGGCGATGGCCGCGCCCACGCCGGTGTCGGCGTACCTGCACGCGGCCGCCATGGTGAAGGCCGGCGTCTACCTGCTGGCCAGGCTGGGCCCCGCGTTCGGCGACCTGGCGCTGTGGCGGGCGGTGGCGGTGCCGCTCGGCCTGGTGACGATGCTGCTGGGCGGGTGGCGGGCGCTGCGGGAGAACGATCTGAAGCGGCTGCTGGCCTACGGCACGGTCAGCCAGCTGGGGTTCCTCGTGGTGCTGTTCGGCTCGGGGAACGAGGGCGCGGCGCTGGCGGGCGTGGGCATGGTGCTGGCGCACGCGCTGTTCAAGGCGGCGCTGTTCCTGGTGGTGGGCATCGTCGATCACGCGGCGGGCACCCGGGACCTGGGCGAGCTGAGCGGCGTGGGCCGGGCGATGCCGTGGGTGTGCGGGGTCGCGGTGCTGGCGGGGGCCTCGATGGCGGGGCTGCCGCCGCTGGTGGGGTTCGCCGGGAAGGAGGCGGCGCTGGAGGCGCTGCTGGGCGCGCCGCTCACGCTGGCGGGCGTGGTGACGGGCTCGGCGCTGACGGCGGCGTACACGCTGCGCTTCCTGTGGGGTGCCTTCGTCGACAAGCCGGGCAAGCCGGCGCGGCAGGTGCACCCGGTGCCGGCGGCCATGTTCGCCCCGGCCGCGCTGCTGTCGGTGCTGGGGCTCGCGTTCGCGCCCCTGACCTCCTGGTACGAGGGCGCGATGTCCGGCTACACCGGCACGTTCACCGACCCGGGGCACCCCTCCCACCTGGCGCCGTGGAGCGGTTTCACGCCGCCGCTGCTGCTGTCGGCGGCGGCCCTGGCGGGCGGGGTGGTGCTGTTCCTGGCCCGGGAGCCGGTGGCGCGGGCGGGGACGGCGCTGCACGTGCTCGACTCCAGCCAGGTCTTCTGGTCGGCCGTGCGGCGGCTGGACCGGTTCGCCATCCAGCTCACCGGCTTCATCCAGCGCGGCTCCGTGCCCGACTATCTGCTGCTGACACTGCTGGTGACGGTCGGGGTGGGGCTGTTCTCCCTCCTGCACGGCGGCGGACCCCACCTGGACGTGCCGGTCGTCGCCTGGCAGCGGCCCGAGCAGCCCGTCGTGGTCGTGCTGCTGGCGGCCGCGGCCGTGCTGGCGCTGTTCTCCCGCGCGTACATCCTGCTGGCCCTGATCATCGGCCTGACCGGCTACGGCACCGCGCTGCTGTTCCTCGCGCACGGCTCGCCCGACCTGGCGCTGACGCAGTTCCTGGCCGAGACGCTGAGCCTGGTGGTGTTCGCGCTGGTGCTGCGGCGGCTGCCGATCGAGCCGGACCGGGGGCGGCTGCCGATCCCGTTCCGGCTCGGGGTGGGGCTGGCGTTCGGGGTGGTGGTCACGGGCGCGGGCATGCTGGCGATGGCCGCGCGCAGCGAGCAGCCGGTCGGCGCGCTGATGGGCCGGGCGGCCGAGCAGGCCGGGGCGCGCAACATCGTCAGCGCGATCATCCTCGACATCCGCGCGTGGGACACGCTGGGCGAGAGCGCGGTGCTCATCGTGCTCACGCTGGGTGTGACGAGCCTGGTGTTCCTGCGGCGCAGGTCGTACAGCATCGAGCGAAGCGAGGCCGGGCACCGTCCCGCGGAGCGCACGCACTGGCTGGCGGCCACGCTGCCGCGCGGGCAGCGGGCGCTGGCGTTCGAGGTGGCGGCGCGGCTGACCTTCCACACGGTGCTGGCGTTGTCGGTATTCCTGCTGTTCATCGGGCACAGCGGAGTCGGCGGCGGGTTCGCGGGCGGCATCGTGGCCGGGCTGGCGATCACCGTGCGCTACCTGGCGGGCGGCCGGAACGAGCTGGCCGCGGCCGTGCCGGTGCACGCGGGCGTGCTCATGGGGGCCGGGCTGACGCTGTCGGCGGGGACGGCGCTGATCGGGCTGCTGTTCGGGTCGGCGGCGCTGGAGATGCTGGCCACGGACGTGGCCGTGCCGGTGCTCGGACATGTGCACGTGTCCACGGGACTGCTGTTCGACCTCGGCGTGTACGTGTCCGTGGTCGGCATGGTCCAGGACGTGCTGCGCGGCCTGGGCGCCGAGCTGGACCGGCAGATCGACGCCGAGGAGAGCTCGTGAGCCTGTCCCTGGTGCCGTTCGCGGCCTGCTGCGTGATGATCACCGTCGGGGTGACGCTGCTGCTGGAACGCAGCCTGGTACGGGTGCTGGCCGGCGTCATCGTGCTGGGCAACGGGGTGAACCTGCTGATCGTCACCTCCGGCGGCAGTGCGGGCGGCCCGCCCTTCACCGACGCACCGGGGTTCGCCGACCCGCTGCCGCAGGCCATGGTGCTCACCGCCATCGTGATCACCCTGGGTGTGACGGCGTTCCTGCTGGCCCTGGTGCACCGCTCGTGGCAGCTCACCGGCAGCGACGAGGTCCAGGACGACACCGAGGACCGGCGGGTGCGGCTGCGCGCGCGGCGCGGCGAGCTGGGCGACGCCGTACGCGCCCGGCGGGACGCCTACCGGCGGCTGGTCACCGAGCAGCGGGCCGAGCTGGCCCACCTGGAGGCCGAGCAGGCCGAGCGGGAGCGGCTGGAGGAGGCCGACCTGGAGCGGCGCATCTCCCGGGTGCACGAAGAGCTCGACCGGTGGATGCGCGGGCTCAGGCAGGAGGGGGTGTCGGAGGAGGAGCTGCAGCGCCGTTTCGAGGAGGTGGGGCTGCGCGCGGGCTGGGACGCCATGGACAACGCCGAGCGTATCGAGCAGCTGCGCGAGCAGCACGAGCGGGGGCGGGAGGAGCAGGCGGCCCGGGAGAAGCAGCTGCGCCGCAAGCTCAAGGCCCGCCAGCGGGACGCGCGCAGGCAGATGCGCGCGGCCATCCGGGAGGAGCGCGAGCGGCAGGCCCTCGCGCAGGACCCCGAGCTGGAGGGCGAGGACTGACCCATGGAGAGCCCGATCACGCTGGAGAGCCTCGTCTGCGTGCCGGTGATGCTGCCGCTGCTGGCCGCCGGGGTGAAGCTGGCGATCGGCGGGCGGCTGCGCCGGCTGCAGTCGCTCATCAGCCTCGTCACGCTGGGCATCTCGCTGGCGGTGGCGGTGGTGCTGATGGTCGCGGCCGACGCGCACGGCCCGCTGGTGACCGAGCTGGGCGGCTGGCCGTCGCCGATCGGCATCTGCCTGGTGGCCGACCGGCTCTCGACGCTGGTGCTCGTCGTGTCCTCGGCGGTGACGCTGTGCGTGATGGCGTACTCGGTGGCCAACGCCTACGACGAGCAGGAGCACGACGCCCCGATGGCGATCTTCCATCCGGCGTTCCTGGTGATGGTGGCGGGGGTGGCGGACGCGTTCCTGTCAGGGGACCTGTTCAACCTGTTCGTGGCGTTCGAACTGCTGCTGAGCGGCTCGTACGTGCTGCTGACGTTCGGCGGCACGGACTCCAGGATCCGGGCGGGCGCCACGTACACGCTGATGGCCCTGGCCTCGTCGATGTTGTTCCTGATCGCGCTGGCCGTCACCTACGCCGCCACCGGGACGCTGTCGATGGCGCAGCTCGCCCAGCGCTTCGCCACGCTGCCCGAGCAGGTGAAGCTGCTGGTGGAGCTGACGCTGCTGCTGGCGTTCGCGATCAAGGCGGCGATCTTCCCCATGTCGGCCTGGCTGCCCGACTCCTACCCGACCGCGCCCGCCCCGGCCACGGCGGTGTTCGCCGGGCTGCTCACCAAGGTCGGCGTGTACTCGATCATCCGCCTGGAGGCGCTGCTGTTCCCCGGTGGGCCGGTCTCGACGCTGCTCATGTGGGTCGCGCTGGCCACCATGCTCGCGGGGGTGCTGGGCGCGGTGGCGCAGACGGACATGAAACGGATGCTCTCCTTCACGCTGGTCAGCCACATCGGGTACATGGTCTTCGGCGTGGCCCTGTCCACGCTGGCCGGCATGGCGGGGGCCATCTTCTACGTGGTGCACCACATCACCGTGCAGACGAGCCTGTTCCTGGTGACGGGGATGGTCGAGCGGCGGACCGGCACCACGTCGGTGACCCGGCTGGGCGGGCTGATGAGGGCGACGCCGCTGATCGCCGTGCTGTTCTTCGTGCCGGCCATGAACCTGTCGGGCATCCCGCCGATGTCGGGGTTCCTGGGCAAGCTGATGCTGGTGCAGGCCGGGCTGGCGGCCGGGGGGTGGCTGCCGGTCACGCTGGTGGTCGGGGGCCTGGTGACGAGCCTGCTCACGCTGTACGCGGTGGCCAAGACGTGGGGCAAGGCGTTCTGGCGCGGCCCGCGCTCGGACCGGGTGGGCCGGGTGCTGGAGAGCGAGGAGTACACCGGTGAGGAGCCCACCGTGACGACGGCCACGCTGCCGGCGGCGCTGCCGCTGTCGGTGGTGGCGCTGGTCGCGCTCGGGTTGTCGTTCACGGTGCTGGCGGGGCCGCTGTCGGCGCTGGCGCAGCGGACGGCGGGCGAGCTGCTGGCCCGCGAGCCGTACATCTCGGCGGTGCTGGAGGGGCGGCCATGAGGCGGGACGTCCCTGGAGGCGAGCCCGTGCGGCGGGAGGCCCTGGCGCCTCGGGTGCTCGGCCGGCGGGTGCCGCTGCCGCTGGTGGCCTGGCTGGCGCTGGTGTGGGTGATGTTGTGGGGCGACCTGTCGGCGGGCAACGTGCTGGGCGGGCTGGTGACCGGGCTGGTGGTGACGTGGCTGCTGCCGCTGCCCGTCCTCGATCCCGGCATCCGGGTGCGCCCGGTGGCGCTCGTCAGGTTCCTGCTGTGGTTCGGCTGGGACATGGTGATCTCGACCGTGCGGGTGGTGTTCTGGGTGGCGCATCCGGGGGCGCCGCCGACGCAGATCGTCCGGGTGCCGCTGCGTACGTCGTCCGAGGCCCTGACCGTGATGATCATCGTCGCGCTGTCCACCGTGCCCGGGAGCCTGGTGCTGGAGAGGTACCCCGGGGAGCTGCTGGTGCACGTGCTGGGCCGGCCAGGCGACGTCGCCGAGGCCGTGCGGGCGGACATCGCGGGGCTGGAGTCGCGCATCGTGGCGGCGTTCGGCACCCGCCGGGATCGGGAGGAGCTGCCGTGACGGCGGTGTACCTGGTGACGCTCGTCCTGCTCGGGTGCGGGGCGGCCGCCTCGCTGTGGCGGGCGGGGCGCGGGCCGTCGATGCTGGACCGGGCGGTGGCGCTGGACGTGTTCACGTCGTTGTCGATGTGCGGGGTGGGGGCGTTCGCCGTGGCCAGGGACGACTATTCGGACCTGCCGATCCTGCTGGTGCTGTCGCTGCTGGGGTTCGTCGGGTCGGTGTCGCTGGCCCGGTTCTTCGCGGACCGGACCGGAAGGGGGCCGCGATGAGCGCGCTGGAGGTGGCGGAGGGCGTCTGCCTGCTCCTGGGGGCGGCGCTGGCGCTGTCGGCCGGGGCGGGGCTGGTGCGTTTCCGCACCACGCTGGACCGCATGCACGCCGGCACGAAGCCGCAGGTGCTCGGCGTGCTGCTGGTGCTGCTGGCCATGTGGCTGCACCGGCCCACCTGGTCGAACGCCGGGCCGTTGCTGCTGGTGGCGATCTCCCAGGTGATCACGGTGTCGGTCGCGGCCTACATGATCGCCCGGGCCGCGTACGGGCGTCAGTCGTCGGACGACGACACCGGGCTCCCGTCCGACGAGGACTGATCCGACCGGTTGAGCGCCGGCTGGCCGAACCAGGTCCACAGCGCCAGCACGGCCAGGGCGCCCGCGGTGATCCAGGCCAGCGTCGCGTCGAAGAGGTAGTCGATCACGAACATCGTGGACGTGGTCATCGACACGGCCAGGGCGAGCGCGCCGAGGATGCCGTAGAGGTTGGAGCGGCGTACCAGCGTCTCCTTGCGGCCCTGCCGGAACAGCACGCGGTGCTGGGCGGTCGGCGCGATGTAGCAGATCGACGCGATCGCGGCGCTGACCAGCGCCGCGTAGTACAGCCAGCGGTCGACCTGGTCCAGCCGGGCGAACCCGGAGGAGAAGGGCACGGTGAGCAGGAACGCGAACAGCACCTGCACGCCGGTGACCGCCACGCGCGCGCCCTGGAGCAGCTCGACGAAATTGCGATCCGCGCGCTCCTGGTCCGACTCGTTCTTCACGCCGCCTCCCGCCAGTCAACGAGAGACTTCCTCTTCCTTGCCAAGAGCGGCTAAAACCTCGGCAGGAGGATCTTCGCCGGCGTAATGGGCAACTCACGGATGCGGCGGCCGGTGGCATGGTGGACGGCGTTGCCGATCGCGGCCGCCGTCCCGACGATGCCGATCTCGCCGATGCCCTTGCTGCCCATCGGGTTGAGCTCGCCGTCCTGCTCGTCCAGCCAGACCGCCTCCACGTCCGGTACGTCGGCGCACGCGGGCACGTGGTACTGGGCCAGGTCGCGGTGCAGGAAGCCGCCGAACTCCTCGTCGGTGAGCGTCTCCTCCATCAGCGCCATGCCCAGGCCCATCGTCATGCCGCCGATGAACTGCGACCTGGCCAGCTTGGCGTCCACGATGTGCCCGGCGGCGAACACGCCCAGCAGCCGCGAGACGCGCACCTCGCCGGTCACGGAGCTGACGCGGACCTCGGCGAACTGGGCGCCGAAGGCGTGCCGGGCCAGCCGGGCGTCGCCCTTGATCTCCTCCGTGGTGTCGGCGCGGCCCTCCTTGCCGTCGCGCCGCAGCTCCTCGCAGGCCCGCACGACCGCCGAGCCCCACGAGGCCGTGCCCATGGAGCCGCCGGCGACGGGCGCGTCCGGCAGGTCGCTGTCGCCCAGCTCGACGTGCACCCGCTCGGGGGCGACGCCGAGCGCGCCGGCCGCGATCCTGGTCAGCGCCGTACGCGCGCCGGTGCCGATGTCCGCGGCGGCCACCTGGACGAGGAAGTCGCCGTCCCGCACGGTGGCCACGGCCTTGCACGGCAACCGCCTGGCCGGATAGGTCGAGGCGGCCACACCGGTGCCGACCAGCCACTCCCCCTCGCGCCTGATCCCCGGCTCCGGGTCGCGGTGCTCCCAGCCGAACCGGTGGGCGCCCTCGCGCAGGCAGCCGACCAGGTTGCGGGAGCTGAACGGCAGGCCGCTGTCCGGCTCGGTCTCCGGGTCGTTGATGACGCGCAGCTCGACCGGGTCCAGGCCGGCGGCGTAGGCCAGCTCGTCCATGGCGGACTCCAGCGCGTACATGCCGGGGCACTCCCCCGGGGCGCGCATCCACGACGGGGTGGCCACGTCCAGCCGGACGAGCCGGTGCGCGGTGCGCAGCGCGGGCGTGCCGTACATGACGCGCGACGGGGTGGCGGTCTGCTCGGCGAACTCGACCAGGGTGGAGCTCTGCTCGTACGCCACGTGCTCCAGCGCCGTGAGCCGGCCCTCGGCGTCCGCGCCGAGCCGCACCCGCTGGATCGTCGGCGTGCGGTAGCCGGTGACGTCGAACATCTGCTGCCGGGTCAGCACGATCTTGACCGGGCGGCCCACCGCCCTGGCGGCGATCGCGGCCAGCACGGCCTGCGGCCGCGTGGTCCCCTTGGAGCCGAACCCGCCGCCCACGTGCCTGGCCACCACGCGCACCCGGTCCGGCGGCAGGTCCAGGGTCTTGGCGATCATGTCGCGGCTGATCGAGGAGCCCTGCGCGGTGTCGTACACCAGCAGCCTGCCCTCCGCGTCCCAGAGCGCCAGCGCCGCGTGCGGCTCCATCGGGTTGTTGTGGAGGACGGGCGTCTCGTAGGTGACGTCGACCGTGGTCGCGGCGGCGGCGAGCCCCTCCTCGACGTCGCCGTGCCCGGTGTCGGAGGGGAAGTTCGGGTTGACGACCTCGGGCCGGTAGAGGCCGGGGTGCTCGGGGTGCAGGCGCACGTCGTGGTCGTCGGGGTCGTAGTCGACGCGGAGGGCCGCGGCGGCGGCGCGGGCGTTCTCGTAGGTGTCGGCCACGACGGCGGCGACGAGCTGGCCCCGGTAGGCGACCTCGCGGCGCTGGAACAGGGCCAGCTCCGGGTCGGCGTCCTCGGCCAGGTCGGGCGGGTCCTCGCAGGACAGCACGGCCAGCACGCCGGGCATCTCCAGCGCCGGGCCGCTGTCCACGCGCTTGACGCGGCCCTTGGCGATGCGCGACTGCACGGGGTAGGCGTAGGTGACGCCCTCGGCCGGGTATTCGGCGGCGTACGTGGCCAGCCCCGTGACCTTGACGCGGCCCTCGATGCGGTTCACGATGCCAGCTCCTCCAGCGTGGAGACGATCAGGTTGCGGGCCAGCGGCACCTTGAAGGCGTTGCGCGGCAGCGGGTGGGCCTGCTCCAGCTCGGCCTCGGCGGCCTGGAGGAACGCCTCACCGGTCGCCGGCCCGCCGATGATCGCCCGCTCGGCCCGCTCGGCCCGCCAGGGGGCGTGCGCGACCCCGCCGAGCGCGATGCGGCAGCCGGTGACGACGCCGTCGGAGCCCACGTCGAGCACGGCGGCGATGGACACCAGCGCGAACGCGAACGACGCCCGCTCGCGCACCTTCCGGTAGACCGAGGCCCCCGGGGGCGGCGGCGGCAGCTCCACCGCGGTGATCAGGTCGCCGGGCGCCAGCACGGTGTCGCGCTCCGGCTCCTCGCCGGGCAGGCGGTGCAGGCCCGGTATGGGGATGATGCGGTCGCCGCCCGGGCCGGTGACGTGCACCTCGGCCTCCAGCGCGGCCAGGGCGACGGCCATGTCCGAGGGGTGGGTGGCCACGCAGGAGCCGGAGGTGCCGAGGACGGCCAGGTTGCCGTGGTCGCCGGCGATCGCGGGGCAGCCGGAGCCGGGGCGGCGCTTGTTGCAGGGTCTGGTCACGTCCTGGAAGTACGCGCAGCGGGTGCGCTGCAGCAGGTTGCCGCCGACCGTCGCGACGTTGCGCACCTGGCCGGAGGCGCCGGTCAGCACGGCTCTGGCCAGCATGGGATAGCGGCTGCGGACGAGAGGGTCGGCCGCCAGGTCGGTGTTGCGCACGGTGGCGCCGACGCGGACGCGGTCGCCGACGGGCTCGATGGCGTCGAGCGGCAGGCGGCTGACGTCGAGGAGGCGCTCGGGCTCGGCCACGCCCAGCCGCATGAGGTCGACCAGGTTGGTGCCGCCGCCCAGGTACATGGTGCCGGGGGCGAAGTCGCGCACGGCCTCCGCGGGGCTGCCGGCGCGGGCGTACTCGAAGGGTTTCACCGGGCCACCTCGCCGATCGCGCCGACGATGTTGACGTACGCGCCGCACCGGCACAGGTTGCCGCTCATCCGCTCTCTGATCTCCTCGGGAGTCAGGTCCGGATCGACGAGGATGTCCTCGGTGACGGCGCTCGGGCCCGGCTCCCCCAGCATCCCGGCCGCCGAGCAGAGCTGGCCCGGCGTGCAGTAGCCGCACTGGAAGGCGTCGTGCTCGATGAACGCGGCCTGCAGAGGGTGCAGGTCCTCGCCCCTGGCCAGCCCTTCCACGGTGGTGACCTCCGAGCCGTCCACCGCTACCGCCAGCGCCAGGCAGGAGTTGGCCCGCCGCCCGTCGATCAGGACCGTGCAGGCGCCGCACTGGCCGTGGTCACACCCCTTCTTGGCGCCGATGAGCCCCAGCCGTTCGCGGAGCAGGTCGAGCAGCGACATTCGCGGATCCACGTCCACCGTGCGGGACACGCCGTTCACCTGCAGGGTGATTTCCATGGCGCACGACTACCCGAGCTCCAGGAGAGGCAACCCCTGAGCGGGGTAAAGCCGGGGCGGCCGTTCGTCCGTTTTGTGAAGACGGTCGGGGGTAGCCGGGCGGCATGGGCCGGGCAATGGACGAGCAGGTGGCGGAGTCGGCGGCGATACTCACCGTCAACGCCGGTTCGTCCAGCCTGCGTCTCGACCTCGTCCAGGGCGGCAGCGTGCTGGACAGCGCGCACGCCGAGCGGGCCGTCGACCCCGGATCGGCCAGGGAGGAGCTGTCGGCGTTCCTCGGCGGCCACTTCGACCGCGACGTCAGGGCGGTGGCGCACCGGATCGTGCACGGCGGCGACCTGCTGCGCGCGCCCGCGGTGGCCGACGACGAGACGGCCGCGGCGCTGTCGCGCCTGACGAGCCTGGCGCCGCTGCACCTGCCGCCGGCGCTGGCCCTGCTGGAGGCGGCCCGCGAGCAGCTCCCGGCCGTGCCGCACGTGCTCTGCCCCGACACCGCCTTCCACGCCGACCTGCCGGACGCCGCCGCCGTCTACGCCCTGCCGCACGAGTGGCGCGAGCGGTACGGCCTGCGCCGCTACGGCTTCCACGGCCTGTCCTACGCCTGGGCCGCCGACCGGGTGGCCGAGCTGCTCGGCCGCCCGGCCGCCGAGCTCGACCTCGTGCTGACGCACCTGGGCGGCGGCTGCTCGGTGTGCGCGCTGTCGGGCGGGCGCAGCCTGGACACCTCGATGGGGTTCACGCCGCTGGACGGGCTGCCCATGAGCAAGCGCTCGGGCGGCGTTGACCCCGGGATGCTGGTGTGGCTGCTGTCGCAGGGTCACCTGTCGGTGGACGAGCTGGGCGAGGGGCTCGAACGCCGCTCCGGGCTGCTGGGCCTGTCGGGAGGACGCTCCGGGGACACGCGGGAGCTGGTGGCGGCCGAGCGGGACGGCGACGAGGCGGCCGGGCTGGCGCTGCGGGTGTTCGCCCACCGGGTCAGCCGGGAGATCGCCGCGGCGGCCACCTCGCTGCGGCGGATCGACGCGCTGGTGTTCACCGGGGAGATCGGCTGGGACCAGCCGGAGGTGCGCGAGGCCGTCTGCCGCCGCCTCGGCCTGCTCGGGGTGCGGCCCCCGGTCCGGGGCAACCGGCCCGACGACGGGCCGGTCAGCGCGTACGACGCCGCCGTACCCGTGCTGGTGGTCCAGGTGCGCGAGGAGCTCCAGCTCGCCCGCGAATGCCTGCGGATGCTCGCGGAGGAGGGCCCATGACCTCCCGCACGGCCCCGTCGGCTCGCGCGCCCCTCTCGGAGGAGGACCCATGACGAACCAGGACGAGGTGCGCCGTGCGGCGCTGCCGCTCACCGGCCCCGGCGACCTCGGCCCGCTGCTCGAACGCGTCGGCGAGGCCAGGTTCGTGCTGATCGGCGAGGCCAGCCACGGCACGCACGACTTCTACGCCTGGCGGGCCGAGCTGACCCGGCGCCTGATCGCCGAGAAGGGCTTCGGTTTCGTCGCCGTCGAGGGCGACTGGCCTGACTGCGAGCGGGTCAACCAGGCCGTCACCACCGGCGCCGACCCCTTCGACGCGCTGTACGGCTTCGAGCGCTGGCCCACCTTCATGTGGGCCAACGAGGAGGTCGCGGACTTCTGCCGCTGGCTGAGCCGCTGGAACGCCGAGCGCCCGCCCGGCGAGCGCTGCGGCTTCCACGGCCTGGACGTCTACAGCCTCTGGGACTCCCTGCGCGCCCTGCGCCGCTACGCCGCCGCCCACCTGCCGGACCAGGTGGAGACCGTGATGGAGGCCCTGTACTGCTTCGAGTCCTACGGCCACGACCCCCAGCAGTACGGCCTGGTCAGCCGCCTGATCCCCGAGACCTGCGAGGACGAGGTGGTGAACCTGCTGGCCGCGGTGGCCGGCACGGCGCCGGGGGGCGCGGGCGGCTTCGGCGTCCGGCAGAACGCCGAGGTCGTGGCCGGGGCCGAGCGCTACTACCGGGCCATGGTGGGCGGCGGCCCCGACTCCTGGAACATCAGGGACGTCCACATGGCCGACACCCTCGACCGGCTGGCCGAGCACCATCAGGCCAAGGGCGTGGTGTGGGCGCACAACACGCACATCGGCGACGCGCGGGCCACGGACATGGCCGCCGCCGGGATGACCAACCTCGGGCAGCTCGCCCGCGAGCGGCACCACGAGGACGTCGTGCTCGTGGGCTTCGGCAGCCACCGCGGCACGGTGGTGGCCGGTGACCGGTGGGGCGCGCAGCACCACGTCATGCCGGTCCCGCCGGCGCGCCCGGCCTCCCTGGAGGCGTTCCTGCACGAGGCCCTCCCGGGCCAGGACGCGCTGTTCCTGGTGCCACCCTCCGGCCTGCGGGCCGACTGGTACGACGAGCCGATGGGGCACCGGGCGATCGGCGTCGTGTACCACCCGGACCGCGAGCGCTGGGGCAACTACGTGCCGACGATCGTGGGCCGCCGCTACGACGCCTTCCTCTGGATGGACGAGAGCCGGGCGGTGCACCCGCTGCACGGCGAGCCCTGGGGCGAGGCCGAGCCCCGGACGTTCCCGACCGCCATGTGACCGATTGTCGGTGACGGATGGTTGGATCTCCCCTGTGGAGGCGTCCGTCGAGCAGCTCGTCTACGTCCGGGAGGACGAATACACCGTCGCGCGCATGAGCGCCGACGGCGTGCCCGACTTCGTGGCGACCGGGCGGGCGCTGGCCGGGGTGCAGCCGGGCGAGACGCTGCGGCTGTTCGGCGACTGGAGCCGGCACGCCCGTCACGGCCGCCGCTTCGCCGTGACCGGGTGCGAGCGGGTGACGCCGTCGTCGGTCCGGGCGATCCGCATCTACCTGGGGTCGGGGCTGATCAGGGGGATCGGGCCGCGGCTGGCGTACGCGATCGTCGACCACTTCGGCGAGGCCACGCTCAAGGTCATCGACGGCGAGCCCGAGCGGCTCACCGAGGTGGTCAACATCGGGCCGCTGCGGCAGGCGCAGATCGTCGAGGCGTGGCGGGAGCAGAAGTCCATCGCGGCGCTGATGGTGACGCTGCAGGGGCTCGGCGTCAGCCCGCTGCTGGCCGCCAAGATCTACCAGGTGTTCGGGCAGGACGCCGACGAGGTCCTGGCCGCCGACCCCTACCGGCTCATCGGTCGGGTCAGGGGCATCGCGTTCCGCATCGCCGACCGGATCGCCCTGCAGTCCGGGGTGCCCGAGCGCAGCCCGCAGCGGGTCAAGGCGGCGCTGCTCGACCGGCTGGAGGCGGCCGGCAGCCGCGACGGGCACTGCTTCGTGCCGGTCGCCACGCTGGTCAGGGAGACGGCCGAGCTGATCGAGCAGGACCAGGACCTGGTGCGGCCGATGGTCGACGCGCTGGTGGCCGACCGGCGGGTGGTCGTGGAGGCGGCGCCCGACCAGCCGGGGCAGGTGCCGGGACAGACGGTCGCGTACGCCAAGCACGTGCACAGCCGGGAGGTGGCGCTCACCGCGCAGCTCACCGCGCTCATGGAGGCCCGCTCGACGCTGCCGCTGCGCTCCTTCCGGGAGGACCCCGGGCTGCACGACGACCAGCGGGCCGCCGTCACCATGGCCCTGACCAGCACTGTCTCGATCATCACGGGCGGCCCCGGGTGCGGCAAGAGCCACACGGTCAAGGCCATCGCGACCACCGTGCGCGCGGCCGGTGGCACGGTCACGCTCACGGCGCCCACCGGCAAGGCCGCCAAGCGGCTGTCGGAGCTGACCGGGCTGCCCGCGATGACCGTGCACCGCATGCTGGCCCAGCAGCCCGACCCCGACCCGGAGACGCTGTTCGACGAGCGGCCCTCGCAGGCCGACCTGATCGTGGTGGACGAGGCGTCCATGCTCGACCTCCACCTGGCCACCCGCCTCACCGCCGCCGTGCGGCCCGGCAGCCACCTGCTCCTCATCGGCGACGGCGACCAGCTCCCCAGCATCGGTCCCGGCGACGTCCTGGCCGACCTGCTGCGCGTCACGGCGATCCCCCGGGTCCAGCTCACCCACGTCTTCCGGCAGGCGAGCGGCAGCGGCATCATCGACGCCGCCCACCGCATCCGCGCCGGCCGGCTGCCGGCGACGCCGGGCGGGGGCGGGTTCTGGTTCGAGGAGCTCGACGATCCCGAGCAGGTGGCGCGGCGGGTCGCGCACCTGGCGATGGTGGGCATCCCGCGCAAGCAGAACGTCGAGCCGGACCAGGTCCAGGTGCTGTGCCCGATGCGCAAGGGCGAGACGGGCGCCACGACGCTCGGGCGGCTGATCCAGGACCAGCTCAACCCGGCCGCCGACGACAAGGCCGAGCACTGGTCGGGGGCCACGGTGTTCCGGGTGGGCGACCGGGTGATGCCGATCCGCAACAACTACGACAAAGGAGTCTTCAACGGGGAGACGGGGACGGTGACGGCGGTGGTGCGGGAGGAGCGGGTGGTCGAGATCCGGACGGACGACGGGGAGAGCGTGCGTTACGGGTTCGACGAGCTCGACGACCTGACGCATGCGTACGCGATCAGCGTGCATCGGTCGCAGGGCAGCGAATACCCGTTCGTGGTGGCGCCGATCGTGGCCGAGTCCGGGGGGATCATGCTGCGGCGCAAGCTGCTGTACACGCTGGTGACACGGGCCAAGGCGTGGGTGGTGCTGGTGGGGCAGCGGGAGGCGCTGGAGCTCGCGGTCCACCGGCTCGGCCACCGCCGCAACACCGGCCTGTCCCGCCGCCTCTCCCTGACCCTCGACCCCTGACCGGCCACCCCGTCGCTCACGTGAGGCGCCCGCCGGGGTAGCCCCAGCCCCGCCCGCCTGCCGACGAACCGTCGCGACGGAAGCCGCCCCCTGAGCCGACGCACGGCCCGCGCAAGCCGTACGCGGGCGCCCCGGGGGGACGCAGGCGGGGGCGGAGCCGGGCGGGCAACGGGGCGGCGCGACCGGCATGGAGCGTGCGGTGGCCTATGGGCGGGAGAGAGCGGTGGAGAGGAGCTCGGCGAGGTGGCGGCCCTGGCGGCCGGTGCCGGCGGCGGCGATCTGGGTGCGGCAGGAGAAGCCGTCCGCCAGCAGCGCCTCCTCCCCCGCCGACCGCACCGCCGGCCACAGCCCCTCCTCCGCGCACGCCACGGACACGTCATAGTGCTCCCGCTCGAACCCGAAGTTCCCGGCCTGCCCGCAGCACCCGGAGTCGAGCACCCGCGTACGGATCCCGAACCGGTCCAGCACCGCCCGGTCCGCGTCGTACCCCATGACGGCGCTCTGATGGCAGTGCACCTGCGCCACCGCCGACCCGCCGGCGGAGGCCGGCTGCCAGTCGGGGGCGCGGTCCTCCAGCAGCTCGGCCAGCGTGAGCGTGCGCTCGGACAGCAGCCGCGTCTGCGGCGTGTTGAGCAGTTCGGGCCCGTCGGAGCGGAACACGGCGGTGCAGCTCGGTTCCAGCCCCACCACCGGCACCCCCGCCTCGGCCCACGGCGTCAGCGCCCGGACGCTGCGCGACAGCACCCGGCGGGCGATCCCGAGCTGCCCCGTCGAGATCCACGTCAGCCCGCAGCACAGCGCCACCGGCGGCACCAGCACCTCGAACCCGGCCGTCTCCAGCACGTTCACCGCGGCCCGGCCGACGCGCGGGTCGAAGTTGTTGGTGAACGTGTCCGCCCACAGCACCACCCGTCCCCGCGTGCCCGACGGTGAGGCGCCACGCCGCCGGAACCAGTCGGTGAACCGCTCCTCGGCGAACCTCGGCAGCTCCCGCCGCGCCGCGACCCCGGCGGCGGCCTTGACCAGCCGCGACAGCACCGGCAGGTGGGTGACGGCGTTCACCGCCCCGGGCGCCGCCGCGGCGAGCGCCGCCCACAGCGGCAGCCAGCCCATCGAGTAGTGCGCGACCGGCCGGAGCCTGTGCCGGTAGTGGTGGGCGAGGAACTCGGCCTTGTACGTGGCCATGTCCACGTTCACCGGGCACTCGGCCCGGCAGCCCTTGCACGCCAGGCACAGGTCGAGCGCGTCGCGCACGGCCTCGGACCGCCAGCCGTCGGCGATCAGGTCGCCGCGTACCATCTCCTCCAGCAGCCGGGCCCGCCCGCGCGTGGAGTGCTCCTCCTCGCGGGTCACCCGGTAGCTGGGGCACATCACGCCGCCCTCGAACGTGTGCTTGCGGCACTTCCCGATCCCGACGCAGCGGGTGGCGGCGTGCCCGAAACGGCCGTGGTCGTCCGGGTAGTCGAAGAACGTGTGCCGGGGCTCCAGGGGGTAGAAGTGCCGCTGGGCGAGGTCCTGGTCGAGGCGGTGCGGGTGGACGACCTTGCCGGGGTTCATCCGGTCGCGGGGGTCGAAGATGGCCTTGAGCCGGCCGAAGGCCCCGACCACGGCCTCGCCGAACATGCGCGGCAGCAGCTCGGCCAGCGCCTGCCCGTCGCCGTGCTCGCCCGACAGCGACCCGCCGTAGGCGGCGACCAGGTCGGCGGCCTCCTCGGCGAACCTGCGGTAGTTGGCGATCCCGTCGTCGGTGTGCAGGTCGAGCGGGAGCCTGCCGTGCACGCAGCCCTGCCCGAAGTGGCCGTACAGGGCCGATTCGCGGTAGCCGTGGCGGCGCCGCAGCCGGTCGTAGTCGCGCAGGTAGGCACCCAGCCGCGCGGGCGGGACGGCCGCGTCCGACCAGCCCTCGTACGTCTGCCGCCCCGTCGGCGGGTACGCCTCCACGCCCAGCCCCGACTCCCGCAGCCGCCACAGCCGGTCCTCCCTGGCGGGGTCGCCCAGGAACGCGTGCGTGGGCGGCGGTGTCCCGTCGTTCCGGGCGGACCGGCCGGACAGCTCGCGCATCATCTCCTCGGCCCGCTCGCGCGCCTCGTCGGGCGTGTCCCCGCCGAACTGCACCAGCAGCCACCCCGCCCCCGGGGGCAGGTCGCGCAGCGCCGGGTCGTGCGGGTGCTCGGCGCGGGCCAGCCGGTACATCGTCTCGTCCATGGCCTCCAGCGCCAGCGGCCGGTGCGCGGCCACGGCGGGCACCGCGTCGGCGGCGGCGAAGATGTCCTCGAACCCGAGCACGGCCAGGGACCGGGCGGCCGGGACGGGCACCACGGCCAGCTCCGCGCGCAGCACGGTGACGAGCGTGCCCTCGCTGCCGACGAGGGCGCGGGCGAGGTTGAAGCCGTTCTCGGGCAGGAGCTGGTCGAGGTTGTAGCCGGACACGCGCCGCTCCAGCCGGGGGAAGCGGGTGCGGACCAGCTCCATGGTGTCGTCGCGCAGGTCGCGCAGCTGCCGGTAGATCTCGGCCAGGCGCCCGCCCTCGGCCTGGATCCGGGCGTACTCCTCCTCACCGGTCGGCCCCACCCACGCGCGCACGCCGTCGTAGGTGAGGATCTCCAGCCGCAGCACGGAGTCCGCCATCTTCCCGTACGCCTGCGCGGACGCACCGCACGAGTCGTTGCCGATCATGCCGCCGATCGTGCAGGTCGGATGGCTGGACGGCTTGGGGCCGACCATCAGCCCGTCCGGCGCGAGCACGTGGTTGACCGCGTCCAGCACCGCCCCGGCCTGCACCGTGACCCGCCGCCGCGCCACGTCCACGGCCTCGACGTGCCCGCAGTGCTTGGACCAGTCGATCACCACGGCCGCGTTGCAGCACTGCCCGGCCAGGCTGGTGCCGCCGCCGCGCGACAGCACCGGGACGTCGCCGGCCCGGCACACCGCCACCGCCACCGCCCCGGCGTCGAGGTCGCGGGGCACCACCACGCCGATCGGGGGCTGCCGGTAGTTGGAGGCGTCGGTGGCGTAGGCGGCGCGGGTGCCGGCGTCGAAGCGGACCTCGCCGTCCACGGCCTCCTCCAGACGCCGGCTCAGCGCCTCGACGTCGATCTCGCGTGGCCGGGGCGTGTGGGTGACGGGCATACTGACCAGGCTGTCCATGCCCGGGCCCGTACCCCGGCCGGCTCAGCCGGGCCCCAACGACACGCCAAGCCACGCCCCGGTTTCCGTACGGGCCTCGTGGCGATCATCACGTGCCACAATGAGATGAAATGTCAGCCGATTGCCGCGCGGTCACCGGGAGACGGTCTCACGTCGGTGGGACGCGGCGGAACGTCGAGACGCATTGGTCATCGGGTTGGCGGCGGGGGGCCGGGCGCGGCAGCATGGCACCTGATGGATGAACGGAGAATGGTACGCGTCTCGAAATACCTCGCCAGGCACCTGCGGCACGACCCGCAGCGCATCGGCCTCACCCTTGACGCCGGCGGCTGGGTGGAGGTGGAGGAGCTGCTCCGGGCGGCGGCCGAGCACGGGTTCACGATCACGCCGGAGGAGCTGAAGGAGGTCGTGGCGGCCAACGACAAGCGCCGCTACGCGATCGAGGACGGCCGGATCCGGGCCAGCCAGGGGCATTCGGTGCCCGTGGAGCTCGACCTGCCCGCGCTGGAGCCGCCCGAGGTGCTCTACCACGGCACCGTCGGGCGCTTCGTGACCGCGATCAGGCGGGAGGGCCTGCGGCCGATGAGCCGGCACCACGTGCACCTGTCGCCCGACCGGGAGACGGCCACCCGGGTGGGGGCGCGGCGGGGCGCTCCGGTGGTGCTGGTGGTGGCCGCCGGGATGATGCACGCCGACGGGCACGTCTTCCGGCGCAGCGCCAACGGGGTGTGGCTGGCCGACCACGTCCCACCTGGCTATTTGCGCTTCCCGTCCTGACGCGGGCGGGAGCTCGGCTGGGGTTGTCCCTAGGGCGTTCCCGGAGGCGGGCCCAGGAGACGGGCGATTAGCGTGACTGCCGACCCCGTTCGGGGCGACCGTGCGCCGGAAACCGTCCGGCGGTGGAGGTCTCCATGGCTCAGGCACCATTCGCCCAGGGAGACGCGCGGCAGTTCGGGGACTATTGGCTGGGACGACAGCTCGGCTCCGGCGGCCAGGGCGTCGTCTACGAAGCCTACGATCCGGCCGGTACGCGGGTGGCCATCAAGCTGCTGCGATTCGACCGCGCGGAAAGCGGCGACGTCGGGATACGTCACCATCAGCTACAGCGTGGTGAGCACCGATTTCAACGACCCCGACGATCACGGCAGGACGTACCGGCACGGGTACCCGCCGACGAAGGGCTTCCCCCAGGGCAACGGCTGGTTCACCGTCACCACCGGCCACTACCCGAACCGCAGATGGCGGGCCCGCTACGTCAACTCGCCGTCCGACTACAGCAAGTGGACCGGGGTCATCCCGTAGCCAGGCGGGCGCGGGCGGCCATGAGCGCGAAGCCGAGCAGGTTGAGCCCCCGCCAGCCGGCCGGCGAGGCGGCGCGCTGGTCGTCGGCGGTCAGGCCGATGCCCCACACCCGGTCCTGCGGGCTGGCCTCCACCAGGATCCGGTTCCCGGTGCCCAGGAGGTAGTCGGCGAGTGGCGGGTGCTGGCCGAACTTGGCCACGTTCCCGCGCACCACGATGTCGAAGCGGTGCCGCTGCCACGTCGCCTCGTCGAAGCCCCGTACGGTGCGGCCGAGCGCCTTGGCCTTGCCCGGGTGCCCGGTCGCGAGGATCGCGGCCGCGCTCTCCTCGTCGCCGGACAGCCACGCCTTGTGCGCCATCATGTAGTGCTCGGCGGAGGCGTACGTGTGCCCGTCCTCGGTGAAGGTGACCGGCCACCACTGGCTCAGGCACCCCGGGCCGACACTGCCGTCGCGGGCGGGCTGGTGGCCCCAGAAGTACACGTACTTGAGGCGTTTCCCGGCCCGCTCGGCGGCGACCAGTTCCTCGACGGTGAGGGGAAGCTCGTCAGACATCCCCTTACCGTCCCATACCGCCCGCCGCCCTCCTGAGCCGGTCGGAGAGTTCGCGCAGCACCGGCCCCAGCTCCGGCGGCTCCAGGACCTCGAAGTCGAAGCCCTTGGCCGCGACGTGCACCGCCAGCTCGTCCAGGTGATTCGAGCCGGCCAGGAACAGGCAGGTTTGCGCGTCCACCGCCTCCAGCCGCCCGGCGCCCGGCGAGGTGCGGGGCGCGACCGCCTCCAGCGGCGCGTGGAACAGGACGCGGGCCTGGTAGCGGTAGGGGGCCGAGGTGATGGAGCGCGACACGTACGCGGCCACGTCCTCCTGCGGCAGCGGCCGGGGCGTGAAGCGGGCCCCCGGCAGCCCGGGCGGCCCCTCGATCCGGTCCACCCGGAACGTCCGCCAGTCGTCCTTGCCCACGTCCCACGCCAGCAGATACCACCGGCGCGGCGTGTGCACCAGCCGGTGCGGCTCCACCTCCCGCTCCGAGACCCCGTCGCGCCCCCGGTAGCGCAGCCGCAGCCGCCGCCGGTCGCGGCAGGCGGCGGCGACGGCGGTCAGCAGGTCGGCGTTCACCGCCGGGCCGGCCGCCCCGGCCAGCGGCACCGTGGCG
>NZ_JBFANM010000035.1:0-128233 GCF_040674815.1 Nonomuraea sp. NPDC049709 | reverse complement strand
AACCGTCGGCGATTCCGGTACACGGGGTTGATCTGGACGCGACGGGCGACCAGGAGATTCCCGAGGGTGGTCCAGTCAGGGGCATCGTCGCTCATGACGCTCCTGGCGAGTCGGCGGCAAGTGCTGCTTGCCCTCAGAAGGATGCTGAAGGAAACAGTCGGAAACGTCAACCGATCATAGTGTCGAAGTCTTGCCGCAGGTCGGCGCAACGCCTGTGACTCCTGGGACTCCAGATATCCGCGCGAAACTGATTCCTATTAATTCCTATTAGCCGCCTGTAGGGCTTGACCTGTGTCCGACTGATTCCTACTGTTTCCTACATGCCTCCAACGCCAACCATCCGGCAGAACGGGGCGGCCCTCCGGCAGTTCCGCGAGGACCGCGGGCTCAGCGTGACCGACCTGGCCCACCTCGCCGGCGTCTCGCCGCCGTCCCTGCGGAACTGGGAGCTCGAGAACAGGGCGCTCCCCAGGACCAAGGCCTCGCGCATCTGCGCGGCCCTGTCCATCCGCGTCGATGCCATCGACCGCGACACCGAATCCGTCAACGTTCAGGTGGCCTCGTAATGGCCGCCCCAGGCGAGCGTTCCAGCCAGGCCCGCAACGCGGCGCACAGCCGGTGGGCGCGTGAGCCCAACCGCACCGGCGCTACCGCCGCGGCGCGGGCGAACAGCCCGGCAAGCATCGAGCGCTGGCTGCGCGAGGTCGACCCCGACGAGCGGCTGCCGTACGAGCAGCGGCTGAAGCTCGCCGAGTCCGCCAAGCAGGCCTACTACGGCCGCCTCATGCTCAAGGCCCGCCGGGCCAAGGCGGCGAAGGCGACGCAGAACGCGGCCTGATCGGCCGCTCAGCGAGATCCCCCTCACCGGCCTCGACAGAGGAGAGTCCCGTGCTCGATTACGACCAGCGGATCACCCGCTACACCGCCCAGACCGGCCGCACCGCGGGCGACCCGGTCATGCGGCTCACGCCGCGCCAGCTCCGCCGAGTGCTGCACAAGCTCGGCCACCAGCAGGCCGAGGCCATCGCCCGGCGCGAGGAGCGGTCGGCCGCCCGGCAGGTGGCCCGCAGGAAGCGCGACCAGGAGCGCCGGTCCGGCGCGACCCTGCCCAAGCCCGTCAGCCGCTGAACAAGCGGCGAGACCCAGCCACGCCCGGCCGGGCCTCGCCTGACCTGCAGATCCCTACGCAGAACACGAGTCAGAGAAGGGACCCACAAGTCGTGACCATCATCGCAGACCAGCCGCCCCCTGAGCCGCCGGCCCGGCACAAGCAGCAGCTCGCCGCCGCGACGCTCGCCCACCTGCTCACCCTCCCGCTGCCCGAGGTCTGGGAATGGCGGATCCGCGTCGGCCGCGAGGCCCCGCTGTTCGGCCAGCTTCCCCCCACCAGCCTGGACGTCCTCCGCGTGTGGCTGCACCAGTGGGCCGCCGCGCTGACCGATCCCACCTGGCGCATCGTCCCCTTCGACGACGGCAGTGGCCGGCTGAGCGTTCGCGGCCTGTTCTTCGGCACGGTGGTCGAGGTCTGGGACGGCATCACCGCTGAGCAGGTCGTGATGGGCGTGGACGCTCTGTCCGAGTTGGACGAGGCGGTGTCCGTCTGATGGCCGCCACGATCTCACGTCTCCGGCCCGCCGCCGTGTTCCAGCGGGGGGACCTGGTCACCTATCAGCACCTGCCCATGGTCGTCGTGTTCGTCAAGGGCGGATACGCCGATCTGGCCCCGGGCGATGATCTGGCGCTCGTGACCGCTCTGGGCCGCGTCCTGACCAACGTCTCCAAGCTCGCCCGCCGCGAGCGGGTGCGCGAGCACTACGTGACCATCGAGCCCATCTGCCCGGCCGAGGACGGTGACACGCCGCGCCTGTGCGTCGCGGAGCACCGGACGGGGGAGCCGACGTGGCTGCACGGCGTGGAGGGGTGGATCACCCTCGGGGAACTGCGGGAGCGGGCTCGTGACGTCGCTGCCCGGGTGGGCGCGGAGTACCGGGAGCCGACGGACGAGCTGGCGGTCGAGCTGCTCGGGGCTGGTGCGTGATGGCCGACCACTTCCAGCCTGACGAGTACGTCGACATCACCATCAAGCGGGCCCGCGTCGTCGAGGTCTGCCTCCACGGGGACGGCAACGGCCGCGATCTGCGGTTCACCTACGCGGCCAAGGACGGCCACGCCGCGCACAGCGCCGTGTGGGCCGACGCCCCGGGCGTGATCGTCGAGCGGGTCATACCGGCTGACCAGGTCATGATCCCGGTCGAGGTCGCGGCGCACGTCCTGGGCCACTTCGGGTGCCCCGGCGGCTGGCTGGCCGGGAGCTTCAAGCGCACGCTCATCCTCGCCATCGCCCAGGCCGACTTCGTCAACCGCGCCCGGCTGGCTATGACGTTCCCCGACTACGCGGCGGCGGTCGAGCTGGCGCAGAACGCGGATGACGGTGTGGTCCGGCTGCAGGCGATCGTCGCTCGGGGCGGTGCGTGATGGCTACGACGATCACCGCCGCCACCATCGCGCCCGTCCTGCGCGAGGCCGCCGCCCGGGTGGCCGACCTGCCACACGCCCGGGTGGTCCGCACCGACGTTCACCACGCGATCGGCCTGTCCTCCCCGCAGTGGGACATCGCGCAGGCCGTGCTCGACACGCTGGCCGCCCAACTTCCGGACGCCGGGTGGCTGACCCGCTGGTCCGCGCCGCATTCGCGTGACGAGGTGGCTGCGGAGATGCGGGCGGCGGCCGACGCTGCCGGGCCGGTGACGACATTCGACTGGACAATCCGCCCGGCCGTCGTGCCGGTGCAGGTGCCGAGGGGTGAGAGCTGATGGCCAGCACCATCAAGCGTGTGCTCGACCGGCTGACGGCCACGCAGCCCACGGCCGATGAGTCCCAGTTCCTGATCGGCGTCCTGGCCGGAATGTCGCCCACCAAGATGGACCAGGCCCTCGACTACCTCGACGAGCGCCGCGCGCGTGAAGTGCGCGAGCGCGCCGAGCGGGGTGAGACCCCGTGATGGCCGTCGATCTCCACGCCTGCCAGATCGTCAGCTCCCCGGAGTGGAACGACGGCGAGCCCGTCCGCATCCAGGCCGCGCACGCTCACGGCGGCCGGATGGCGGTCCGCTGGCAGGACGCGGGTGGACGTGGTGGCGTGCACTCCGACTGGGTCGAGGTGGGCATGGAGCTGGCGCTCATCTCCGGCGGCACCATCCGTAGGGACGGTGCCTGATGCCCCGGATCTGCTACGTGCCCAAGACCTTCAGGCAGTCCAGCCTCGACATCATCCAGCGCGCCAACGCCATCTGCGCCGACTACGCCCGCCAGGGCTTCGACCTGACGCTGCGCCAGCTGTACTACCAGTTCGTCGCCCGCGACTGGATCGCGAACAAGCAGACCGAATACGACCGGCTCGGTTCCATCATCAACGACGCCCGCCTGGCCGGCCTGCTCGACTGGCACTACATCGTCGACCGCACCCGCAACCTGCGGGCCCTGGCCCACTGGGACAGCCCCGAGTCGATCGTCGACGCCGTTGCCAACCAGTACCGCACCGAGCGGTGGGCCAACCAGCCCACCCGTGTCGAGGTGTGGATCGAGAAGGACGCGCTCGTCGGCGTGATCGCAGGAGTGTGCGAGCGGTACGACGTCGACTACTTCTCCTGCCGGGGCTACACCTCGCAGTCGGAGATGTGGGGCGCAGCGCGCCGGCTGCTCCGCTACGAAGATGCCGGCCAGGACACGGTCATCATTCACCTCGGCGACCACGACCCGTCCGGCGTGGACATGTCGAGGGACATCGCTGATCGCCTGGCGCTGTTCGGCGCGAGCACCAACGTGGTGCGGATCGCTCTGAACATGGACCAGGTCGAGCAGTACAACCCGCCGCCGAACCCCGCCAAGCTGACCGACTCCCGCGCGTCCGGCTACATCGCTGAGCACGGCCGGTCGAGCTGGGAGCTGGACGCTCTCGACCCGACCACGCTGGCCCGCCTCATCGAGGGGCAGATCGAGGCATGGCGGGACGTGGAGCAGTGGGAGCGGGACACGGCGGTGATGGAGCGCGAGCGTGCGCTGCTCACGGCGGTGTCGCAGCGCTGGCCCGAGGTGGCTGAGTACGTGGACGGTGACCGATGACCGGCTCCGAGCCCGCCCGCCAGCTGCCGCAGCTTGCAGTGGCGTGCCCGACCTGCCACGCGGCGACCGGCGACTTGTGCACCAGCCACGGCGGCACCCGCCCCCGCAGGAACGACACCCACCAGACGCGCACCGCCGCCTGGCGCGAGGCCGACCTCGCCCAGCGCGACGAGACCCACCCCACCCCCGGCCGCTACCAGGTGACGTACGAGCGCGTCGGCCGCCGCCGCGACATCCCCCCACTGATCGTGGAGGCAGCGGGGGCCGACCACCTGGCCAAGCTGGTCCACACCGACGCGCGGCGCTACCTCGGATCGCGTGACGTCGAGGTCCGCGTCGACCTGGAGGAGATGCGCGGGTCGATCCTGTGCGGCATGCGTTCCGGCGGCCAGTTCACCGTCGAACGCCTGGACGGTGGCCGATGAGCGTCATCGGCCAGGCCGAAGGAATCAAGCACGGCACCTGGAGCGGCTACAAGCAGCACCTCTACCGGAAGGTGGATGTCTGCGACGCCTGCCGGGCCGCCTGCAACGACCGCAACGCCACGACACGGCACGGCGGCCAGGCGGAGGTCGCTGAATCGCGCGTCCGTAGCCAGGCAGAGCCAGTAGCCCGCCGTGGGCGCGCGCCCAAGCCCCGGTTCAAGGCGGGAGTCCCGCCACTGCCGCCGGTCGGCAACCCCGCCTGGGGCGTGCCGATCTACGGCAAGGACCTGAAGGTTGGCGACACGGTCGTGCACCTACATGTGGACCACGAGACGCACGTCATCGACCGGTTCGAGCCGTACAAGGGCGGGCTGCCGTTCAGCAAGAGCGCCCGGACTGCGTACGCCGGGTCGTGGGGTCTGCCGGTGGACCAGTACTCGATCGTCCGCATCCTGCCCCGGGACGGAGCCTCATGAGCACCTTCACCCCCGAGTTCGAGGGACTGCCCTCGGAGGACGACATCTCGGAGTACCTCGCCACCGTCAGCGACCGCCACGACCACCCGTACGACCCGTTCCCCGCCCAGGCCCGGCCCCGGCCGGCCTGGCGGGGCGGGCCCCCGATCGGCCCCAACGCCGAGCGCGACCACCTCGAGGAACAGGACGCCCAGTGACCGACCAGCAGCGGGCCACCTGCCCGACCTGCAACGGAGACACACCGGTCAACCAGACCGGCCGCCTCCGCAAGCACAAGGCCGACGGCGCAAACTGCCCCGGCAGTGGTGCACCCATCGGTGAGGCACGCATCCCCAAGCCCGCCCGCGGCTGGTACACCGACCCCACCACCCGTAAGAAGCTGCGCCGCGTCACCAGCATCCTCGACAACGGCGTCCCCAAGCCGGCGCTCGTCTTCTGGGCTGGTAACACCGTCGCTGAGAGCGCGCTGGAAAACCTCCCCATGCTGGTGCGCGCCTCACGCAGCACCGTGCAGACCCAGGAGGCGTACGACTGGCTGCGCCGCGCCCACACGCGCAAGAAGGACGAGCGAGGCGACATCGGCGACGCCGTCCACCAGATCATCGAAGCGCACGTCCTCGGAAAGCCCATCTCCCAGGAACTGCTCGACGACCCGGAGATGCGGCCCTATCTGGAGCACTTCCTGACCTTCATCCAGGAGTACGAGGTCACGTTCACGGCCTCCGAGATGGTCGTCGGCAACTACCAGCATGGCTATGCCGGGAAGCTCGACTACATCCTCCGCTCACCCCACATCTACGGCGGACGCCCCTGCATGGGCGACACGAAGACCGGTGGTGAGCTGGACGTCCGGCTCCAGGACGGCACGCTCAAGGGCGTCTACCCGGAGGCCGCCCTGCAACTGAGCGCCTACCGGCACGCCGAGGTGTGCTGGCTGCGCGACGGCACGCAGCTGCCGATGCCCGAAACGCACGACGAGGGCATCGTGCTGCACCTCAGGCCACAAGGTTTCAGGGTTTACCCGGTCAAGTGCGGGCCTGACGTGTTCGAGAAGTTCCTGCACGCCGCGCATACCGACAGGTGGGCCACCGAACAAGCGCCCACCGTGGTGGGCGCGGCATTGCCTCGCCCACGATCCACGCACACGTGCGACCTCGACGCGGCAGGCAACTGCCGCCTCGGCTGCGGCTACTCCAGCGAGCCGGAGCAGTCGGCCGGTCAACGCCAGTACCCCCAGGCCCAGGAGGTGGCCTGATTATGCCCATCATCGACTTGCAGCGCCGCATGCGGCAGCTCGGCGAGATCCGCATCGGCCGCGTCGTGGACACCGGCAAGGTGTCGCAGAGGACCGGCAAGCCGATCCTGCGCCCGGAGAAGCTCGACCGCTTCCGCCTCACCTCCGCTTCCCGCCCCCTGCTGGAGCAGGTCGCCACTCTGTACGGCGGCGAGGTGCAGCCCTGGACGCCGGCGAACGGCGGCCCGGCCGAGTGGGAGGTGTACACCGACGCCGATCGGCTGCCCGTCGTCGTCCCGCCTCGCGACCCGGTAACCCTCTGGTACGAGCAGTACAAGGGGTCGAAGTGTGTCCGCCGGTGCGACGGCGAGGTCGAGCAGAAGTCCGACCAGCCGTGCATGTGCAACCCGGACCGGCGCGACTGCCAGATCACCATGCGGCTCAACGTCATGCTGCGCGATGTGCCGGGCCTGGGCGTGTGGCTGCTTACCTCGCATGGGTATTTCGCCGCAACCGAGCTGCCGGAGGTGGCGGAGTTCCTGTCGCGGGCGGGCGGCTACGTCGATGCCTGGCTGGCCATGGAGGAGAAGCAACTCCCCATCATCGACGCCAACGGCCGGGCCGGGACGGCCCGGTTCATGGTGCCGAAGCTGGACGTGGACCTGACCCCAGCGCAGCTTCTGGCCGGGCATGGGGCGCGCGCCGAGCTGGGTCCGGCACAGCGGGCGGCGGTCGAGCAGGAGCAGCGGGCCGCGATTGAGGCGCCGCAGGCGTCCGCTCCGACGGCGGAGGACTTCCTGGTTCGGGCGCGGGCGGTGACGACGTTCGCCGAGTTCAAGGTCATCTGGTCTGAGGCTGGGAAGGCCGGCATCTCTCCGACGCAGGCGCAGTCGGAGGAGATGACCGCGATCGGCAAGCGGCTCAAGGCCGCCGAGCAGGAGCCCACTCCGCCGACCGCAGGCGACGAGGCACAGGCCCGTCCCACGGCCGATGCGGACGTGCTGTGGCAGCAGATCGTCGCTGCCTGGCCCGGCACCACCTCGGAGCTGAACGACACCTTCCCCAAGGTCATGGCGGGCGTCGCTCCTGAGGACGCCTCCGAGGCGGAGCTCGACACGTTCCTCACCAAACTGCGCAACGGCGAGCTCAGCGAGAACGGAGGCGCCCTCTGATGAGCAACAAGACCAGAGACGTAAAGCGGCAGGCCCGCGCCTGGTACAGGCATCTGGGCCAGGACACCACGTGGGTCCCGGCGACCGGCGTGCCCCTGCCAATCGCTGACATGGACGCCGCCTGGCGGCACAACGCCGCGAACTGGCTGCTGCGCAGAGCTGGCGACCTCGCCTTCCTGTACAGCTACGGCGAGCTGCTCATCATGACCGACCCCATCGGACGCGACACGCTCACCGGCGAACTTGTGCATGTCGAGATGCCCGACGACGTGGACCTCGGAGACCCCGACGCCGACCCGGATCCGATGAAGGACCCCGAGGGGTGGATGCGGACCACCACCCTCCACCAGATGCTCGTCAAGGACCTCCCCGAGGGCATCGCCGACCTGGCCCGGCACTGGTCCGACTGCCACCTGCGCACCTGCCAGGGCACGGCCTGCTCGTGCTGGCAGCGGCACCGCACTGAGTGCACCGTCAACCAGCTCCGCGACATCACCGCGCCGTGCCACTGCAACGACAACTCCCCGGAGTGGACCCTGTGACCTGGACGAACACGCCCCTGCTCCCGTGGGACACCGAGACCGACGGCATCGACCTGGAGAACGGCCACATCATCCAGGCCGCCGTCGCGTGGATCGAGCCGGCCAAGCCCAAGCCCAAGATTTCCAAGAAGACGTGGATCCTCAACCACGGGATCGACATCCCCAAAGCCGCCTCCGATGTCCACGGCATCAGCCGCGAGCGGTGCGAGGCCGAGGGCCAGGACCCGGCCGCCGTGCTGGACGAGGTTGCCCAGCACCTGGCCGACGGCATCAAGGCGGGCTGGCTGCTCGCCGGGATGAACGTGCCGTTCGACTTCACCATGCTCGATCGCGGGTGCCGGCGGCTCGGCGTGCCGACGCTGAACGAGCGTCTCGGCGACGCGGGCGGCGACTTCGCGGTGATCCGGCCGGTGATCGACCCGTACGTGATCGACAAATACTGCGACCCCTACCGCCGGGGGAAGCGGAACCTGACCGCGCTGTGCGAGCGGTACGCGGTGTCCATCACGGACGCGCACGACGCTGCGGGTGACGCGCTGGCTGTGGCGCGGGTGGCGTGGCGGATGGGCCAGCTGGCGCAGCGGCCGGCCGAGTGGCTGCAGAAGGTGTGGGGGCTGAAGCCCCAGGACGCGAAGCGGTTCGCCGCGCTGGGCGGGCTGACACTTCAGCAACTTCACGACCTTCAGGTGCAGGCCAAGGCGGAGCAGGCGCGCAGTTTCCGCGAGTACCTGGCCAAGCAGGGCAAGCCGCACGACGACGTGTCCGAGCACTGGCCGTTGATCCCGTTCGCCGCTGAGCCTGTGGAGGCTGCCCGATGACGCGCATGCGACGCACCACCACCACGCCGCTCGGCCACCCCGTCGCCGGCGAACTCTTCCGCGACGACATGGGCCGCCCCGTCGTGCCGCTCAACTACGACGACGACGTGGAGTTCCTGTTCGACGACCCGAAGGAGTCCCGAGACCTGACCGCGCAGAGCGCGATCGTCACCAACCTGCTGGAGACCGCTCTCGGACTGCCCGCCCCCGCCGGGCCCCGGTGCTCGTGCGACGACGACCCGCTGCAGTGCGCCCACCAGGCTGCCCGCGGGCGGGCCGAGGACGACCGGGATGCGTTCCGCGGGCTGCTCGTGCGGATCGTGCTCGCCCCCACGATGCCGGAACTGCAGCAGACGATCGGCGAGGCGCGTGACGCCCTGGGCCGGTACGACCGGCGCGACGTGGAGCGGGGAGAGGCGGTGAGCCAGCCGTGACCTTCCCGTACCTGCTGTGCGCCGGAGCCGTGGCCGCCGCCGCGCTGGCCGCCTACATCGGCCACCTCATGAGCCCGTCCATGCGGGCTCGGCGAGCGCGGCGCCGCCGCTGGGCCCAGCTCGCTGCTCTGCGCAACGCGATCGCAGGCCGTCTGCGGATGGACCCCGACTCGTGGGAGCGGTTCTGGGACGAGCACGAGTTGGACGACGTGCTGCGCGGGGGTGCGTGATGCAGGACTACTACGAGAACGCCCTCGGCCGCGCCGTCCACGAGGAAGTCGCCGGCGTCGAGCCCGCGTACGTGCTCCCACAGATCCAGCGTCGTGCGCACCACCGGGAGACGTGGCTCCTCGCTCTGGTGGTCACCGTCGCGGCGCTCGGCACGCTGCTGGTCCTGGTCGGCCTGCTCTTGGAGTGGGGCCAGGAGCAGCCCGCCCCGACCACCCCTTCCTCCTCGACGCGCCCATGGGAGGCATGATGTCCGCGAACAAGGACAAGGGCTCCGCCGCCGAGCGGGCCATCGTCAACTACCTCCGCCGCATGGGCTTCGTCCACGCCGAACGCCGCGTAGCCGGAGCTGCCAAAGACCGAGGCGACATCGCAGGCATTCCCGGAGTCGTCATTGAGGCGAAAAACCAGGCCCGCGTCCAGCTCGCCGAATGGCTGGAAGAGGCACTGGTCGAGCGCGACAACGACAACGCCCAGATCGCTGCCGTCTGGCACAAGCGACGTGGCAAGGGATCGCCATCCGAGTGGTACGTGACCATGGACGGCGCGACGTTCACGTACCTGCTGCTCCACTTCGCCGGGCTCGACGGGGTGCTCAGAGCAGACGTGGAGGCGGTGACGACGCCGTGAACCAGCCCATCCACAAGCAGCTCCGCGAGATCCGCCGCGACCAGCACCGACTCCAGAAACACGTCGCTGCCGCACTCGGCGTGAACCACGCCACCTACGGCTCATGGGAACGCGGCCAGGCCAGCCCCTTCCTCCACCACACCGACATCTGGGCCACCGAGCTCCACCATCAACTCGTCGCCACCGTCGACGGCGCCGTCATCGACACTCTCGTGAACTTCGTCGCCGCGCTCCCGGTACTGCGCCGAGGCCGCGGCCTGACGCAAGAAGGGCTCGGTCGCCGCACCCGGAGGGGCGTGACGGCCGTGCACGGCGTGGAGAGGCAGGTACAGGCAGGCGGCGGCCTGCTGCTGTCCACGGTCGAGTGGTACGTGGCCGGCCTCGACTACGGGATCGGGCTGGCGCCCGCCGTGCTGGAGCGAGCGGCATGAGAGACCGCATCACCGCCACCTGCATCTGCTGCGGCAAAACCGGCCCTATCCATGGCCGACGCCTGATCATCAACTGCTACAACCTGCACCGCCGCAAGGGCACCCTCGACCAGTTCCCGCGCGTCACCGGAGTGAAGCAGCCCTGGCAGCCCACCGGGCCGCACGGCCGCCGCATGCTCCAGCGCTACCAAGAGCTCGCCGCAATCCGGCCGCCCATGAGCATCCGCGCAATCGCCTGGCACATGGACGTCACGGAGCGGTCCGTGACTCGCTACGCCGCCGCCGCACGCGCCCAGGCGGCGGCCGAATCGGCCACGCCGCGAACGGAGGCGGCATGACAGCCATGCCCATCGAGCACGCGCGAGCTCTCGCGCTGCTCGCAGACGGCACAACCGCCCAGGAGGCAAGCTCGGCCACCACCGTGCCGCTCGGGCGGATCGTGCAGCTGGCCCGGCGACAGGGCTGGACCATCCACCCTGCGACCGGGCTTGCGATCGATCCTCTTGAGGACGACAAGAAGCCCGTCCTGCCCGACGACGTGGCCGCCATCGCAGCCACGTGGACAGACAAGCCGAGACTCGTACCCGACAACAGCCCAGCCGGAGAGCCCGAGGCAGGATCGGTGGACGACCTGCTGGCGGACGCCCGCAACTGCGACGACCGCCAGGTGCAGACAGCACTGGGACGTGCTGACACCGCGATCGCCAAGCTCCGCGACATCTACACCTTGGCCGCGGAGCGGATCGCAGCCGAACAGCAGCGCGAAGCCGTCCGCCAAGCCGCACTCGCTGAAGTAGAGCAGCTGGAACGACAGCTCGCCGAGGCGCGACAGCGCGCCCGCGACGCCGGCGCCAAACCGTCCCGCAGCTCGGGCACAGCGTCCGCTCCCGGCTCGGCCACGCCCACGGACAAGCAGATCAGGCAGTGGGCCCGCGAGAACGGCGTCGCGTGCAACCCGGTCGGCCGTCTCAACAGCGACGTGCGCGCCGCCTACGCCGACGCGCATCGGGCGGTGGCGGTGTGACCAGACCAGCGTGCCGTGGCATGGACCCGGAGATCTTCTTTCCGATCAGCCACGCCGGCCCGGCCGGGATCCGCGAGACCGAGCAGGCCAAGGCCGTGTGCCGAGCCTGCCCGATTCTCGCTGGCTGCCTGGCCGAGGTGGTGGCCGACCCGCCCGAGTTCGGTGTGTGGGCTGCCACGACCCCGGAGGAGCGGCGCCGGATCCGAACCAGGAGCGCGCTGGTGAAGGCGGCGTGATGCATCCCGATCAGGCCGCATGGGTCCGCGAACACGTCTGGACCGCCAGCATGCGCAGGCAGTTCGCCGAACTGCCCGGCTTCTACCTGATGTGCGCCTGCCAGCACGGCGGCCCGTGCATCAACGCCAAGGACCCCGGGAGGCACGCCCGCTGCCACGTCGGCCGGCACCCGCTACCTCGCTATGAGACCTACATCAACACTCCGAGCGACTACGCGAACTTCCGCCAGCCGTACCGGTACCCGACCGCGGACGCCACCGGCTGGAAGTTCTCGACGCTCGCCATGGTGTGGCTCGCCGACCGCCGCTGCGGCTGGCGGTGTGTCTGCGACTGCGGCCACCCGTGCGAGGACCTGGCGCACGCTCCCGACCGGAACCCGATGCGGCCGATCACGTATGACCGCGTGCCGCTGTTTGACCTCGACCTGATCACCACCTGAGAGGAACCACGTGACCGACCAGACCACCGAAGACGACGGCAAGCAGGTACGCCCGTTCGCCGCCATGCTCCAGGAGATCCAGGGCGGCGCCGTCGCCGACCAGGCCGCCACCGCCCTCCAGGAGCTCGTCTCTGCCGTCAACGAGCTCGGCAAGAAGGGCGAGATGACCGTGAAGATCACGGTCCAGCCGCTCAAGGGCAACTCCCAGGCGCTGAACGTCTCCGGCGACGTCACCAGCAAGCCGCCGCGCCCCGAACCCGCCGCCGGAGTCTTCTTCTTCGACGAAGACGGCAACCTCCTGCGCGACAACCCCAAGCAGGCCGCCATCCCCGGCGTGCTGCGCGAAATCAAGCAGGCCGTCAACCACGACAACATCCGAGAGGTCTAACCCGTGCCCGCCAACGACACCACCCGCACCGAGAACGACGCCGTCATCCAGATCGCGCAGGAAGCCGCCCGCGCCCAGGCCGCCCCCGTGGCCGTCCAGCCCGGCAGCATGTACGCGTTCCCCACCGCCGACGGGTACAAACTGCTCGACCTCGACAACGACGGCTACACCGACCGCCTGCCCGCACCCCAGCGCAAGCGCGGCATCACCACCGTCGAGGACATCGACTCGTTCCTCACCTACTACGCCAAGCACGCCGACGCGAACACCGAGACGTACGTCGACGTCGACAGCCGCCGCATCACCGCCGTCCTCAACGCGCACAGCCCCGACGGGCCGCGCTGGGGCGACCACCGGCTCGTCTTGGAGTTGAAGTGCACCCGCGCCTGGCTGGAGTGGACGCGCTTCGACCGCAAGCCGCTGACCCAGCAGGAGTTCGCCGAGCACATCGAGAACCACCTCGACGACATCATCGAACCCCAGCCAGCCCAGATGCTGGAGATCGCCACCACGTTCCAGGCCAAGCAGAAGGTGTCCTTCTCCTCAGCCACCCGGCTGTCGTCCGGCGACGTGAACATCGCCTGGGAGGAGACCACCGACGCCACCGCCGGGAGCAAGGGCCAGCTCAAGGTTCCCACCGAGTTCAAGATCGCGGTGGTGGTCCTGGAGTTGCCCGTGCCCGAGGGGGAGGACCCGACGGTGCACGGGTTGCAGGCCCGGTTCCGCTACCGCATCGACCGGGGCAATCTGCAGGTCTCCTACCTGCTGGCCAAGCCGGAGGCCGTGCTGCGCGACGCGGTGCTCGCGGTCGTCGGACAGGTCGAGAAGGCTCTGGAGACGCAGGTCCTGCGCGGCACCCCGGCGAGCGCGTGATGCTCCGGGACTGGATCCGCCGCAAGCAGACGCTCATCGCCGCGCGCGACGACGCCCGCTCCTGGAGCGCGAAGCTCACGGCCGAGCTGGAGCACCTGAGCAACGAGAACGCGGGTCTGAAGCTCAGCCTCGCCACCAACCGCGTAGAGATCAACAACCTGAAGGACGTGAACGACAAGCTCGCCGTTCGCCTCGCCGAGGCTTTGCACGACCGCGATCAGGCCCGGCACGAACTGGCCGAGCTCCGAGAACTGGCCGCGCTCGACGAGCCGCCGGCGGAGGAGGCCGACGAGAGCACCAGCGAGCCGCAAGACGTCAGCGCCCTGAAGGCGCAGCTGCGGGGCGAGACGGCCCGGGCCAACGCACTCGCCCGGAGCCTGGACGACCTCACGCAGAAGAGCCTGATGGTGGACCGAGTCCCGTGACAGGACCCTGCAAGCACTGGAGTGGCGCCGCGGTCGCGTACTGCGGCGCCACTCCGGCACGCCCGTATCTGCAGGGCATGCGCTGCGCCGATCACACGCCCTCGGCGCTGGCCGGCAAGCCGGAGCCGGGGGAGAGCGCGTACTGCGCTCCGGCGCGCTGCTACTGCGGTGAACACCCGTGGTGGACGCCTGCCAACCCGTACGCCTCGCTGGCCGATTCGTGGGTCACCGACGCCCGCGCCATCGCCTCCGGCAAACGCCGCGCCTCACCAGCAGTCCAGGCCGCTGCCAAGGAGACCGTGGCCGAGCAGCAGGAACGCAAGCAACGACTCAGGAGGGGCGCATGACCTACACCGTGCTCGTGACCGGCTCGCGAACGTACGACGACGAGCAGGAGATCCGCGACGCCCTCGCCCCCACCATCGCTGCTCACGGCCCCGAAAACGTCACCGTACGGCACGGCCACTGCCGCAAGGGCGCCGACGAGCTCATCGACCGCATCGCCACCGCCTGGACCGGCGTCACCGTGCAACGCCGCCCCGCCGACTGGGCCACCTGCAAGGGCCCCCAGTGCACACCCCACCACCGCCGCCAGCGCCGCGACGGCACCACCTATTGCCCGGCCGCCGGCGTCATCCGCGACGCCGAGATGGTCGACGAGGGAGCCGAGGAGTGCCTCGCCTTCATCGACCCGTGCGCCAAGCGGGGGTGCCGGAAAGCCCGTCCGCACGGCTCGCATGGCGCCACCGCGACGGCCGACCTCGCCGAGGCCGCCGGCATCCCCACCCGCCGATTCCCCCAGGAGACGCACCAGCGACATAGACCGGCCCCGCCCCGCACCTGACCCATCCACCGAGCAGCACCAGCACCAAGGGGAACCGGTTGACCATCGCGGACTTCGCCCAGGAGCCCCCGCACGACATCGACGCGGAACAGGCGATCCTCGGCGTCTGCATGCACTCGCAGTACATCGTCCCCCATATCCGCCGCGTCCTCCCGGACCCCACCGTCTTCTTCCGCCCCGCCCACCAGCAGATCTACTCCGCCATCCTCGAGCTGTACGACGGCGACGCCCCGACCGACCCCGTCTCCGTCAAGGACCTGCTCGACCAGCTGGGCATCCTGGGCCGCTGCGGCGGCCACCTGTACCTGTTCGAGCTGTTCCAGCTAGCCCCCACCGCTGGAGACCCACAGCATCACGCCAAGATCGTCCTCCGGCACGCGCGCCGCCGCGCCGGCATCATGGCCGCCCGCCAGGCCCTGCAACGCCTGGAGAGTAGCGACGGCTTCGACGACGTCTCCGGCGCCCTCACCGACGCCCGCGACATCCTCGACAAGGCCGCCCACGACACCGCGCCCACCACGGCCAAGGTCCGCAACATCGACGAGTTCCTCGCCTCCGTCGACGAGAACGCCCCGTACGACTGGGTCATCCCCGACCTGCTCGAGCGGCACGACCGGCTCATCGTCACCGGGCCCGAGGGCGGCGGGAAGTCGACGTGGCTGCGCCAGATCGGCGTCATGGCCGCGGCCGGCCTCCACCCCATCACGGGCGAGGTCATCGATCCCGTCCGGGTCCTGTCCGTAGACCTGGAGAACTCCGAGCTGCAGTCTGCGCGCGCCCTCCGGCCGCTGCGCGTCCAGGCCGGAGACCTCCTCAAGCCCGACCAGCTCCACATCGAGGTGCGCATGGCAGGTATCGACCTCACCCAGGCCGAGGACCGCGCGTGGCTGGCCCAGATCGCCATGGAGACCCGGCCGGACGTCCTCATCACCGGCCCCATCTACAAGATGGCGTCCGGCGACCCGACCGAGGAGAAGTCCGCCAAGCCCGTCGCGATGGCCCTGGACGCGATCAGGGAGCGCGTCGGCTGCGCCCTGGTGTTGGAGGCGCACGCCCCCAAGAAGCCCTCTGGGACGACCAAGAGGCCGCGGGAGCCGTACGGCTGGTCGGGGTGGCTGCGGTGGCCGGAGTTCGGTGTGTGGCTGGACGAGGACGGCTCGATCGAGCACTGGCGTGGCCAGCGGGACAAGCGGAAGTGGCCGGCTGCTCTGGCGCGGGGTGGTGCGTGGCCGTGGTCGCCGGTGTCGGACGAAATTGAATTGAAGTGGATTCAGATCAAGAAAGCGCGCGAATTGGCTGGGAAAAAGATGGCGCAGCGCGATGTTTCGGCCGCCACGGGGATCCCTCGGAGCACCGTGCAGCGGGTTCTGAATCGCTATCACTACGAATGGGTCGCGCTTAATGAGCAGGCCGGTGATGGCGATGAGTAGGCCGTTCGGAGCGTGGGCCACGCCGTGGGCCAGATCGGGTGTTTCCGCAGGTCAGAGGGTGGCCCACGGGGGTTTTGAGGGCCAAAACGCTGTGACCTGCGAGAACGCGATTCGGCCCACGTGGCCCACGGTGGCCTGGCCCACGATGGGCCACCGTTTGACCTGGTCAAACGCCCGAATAGGTGATCTTGGGCCACTTTTCGCGGCCCAAGATCGCCCAGCACCCGCTCTGAGCAGCGCAAACACGGGTGGCCCAAGTGGCCCCCCTATAAGGGGGAGGGTGGGCCTGGGCCACCGCCCCCACCCCACCGCCCCTCATAGCGGCACAACCCACGGTCCGGAAATCACATCACGCCCGACCGGAACCCCCTGGGCAAGCACGCCCGCATTCGCACACAAAACCGATTACCACCTTTCTCCACGCCAATCCGTCACTCACCACACCCGCCCATACGGAGGCCGCACCATGCCACGCCGCGCCGCCGCCCCCGAAAATCAACCGTCCCTATTCGACCAATTCGACCCCACACCACCACCCCCGCCGCCTCCACCCGCCCCGCCGAAGCCCCGATCCAACCGCCGTCACCGCCTCGGCCTGCCCCGCCCCTGGGCCGCCCGCACCCACGGCGAACACCTCTGCCTCGTCTGCGGCCACACCGAGGACGACGGCGCCTGCCTCAACGGGTGCGCCACCGTCTGCGGCCGACCCCAGCCACAACGGCGCGACGGGAAAGCGGCCGTCGAGGTGTGCCTGATCACCACCACGACCACGGCCCGCCTCGTCCAGGGCGCCAGCGCCTACCAGCGGCCCGGCCGCCGCCTGGCCGTCGTCACCTGCCCGCGCTGCGGACGCGTCAACTGGCATCGCCCCGCCGGAGGCCGCGCCTACCGCGTCGGCCAGTGCGGCCACCCGTACATCAGCACCGAACGGAGCACCCCATGAGCACCAGCATCTCCGCCTATGCCACCCGCGACGAGATCAAGAACCTCGTCACCCTCCTCGGCCTCCGCCCCGAAGACCCGAACCCGTACATCGACATCGACTCCACCACCGTCAACGGCCAGCACGAGAACCCCGTCACCGTGCAGCGCGCCTACCGCGAGTGCGCCGAGCGGGCCGCTGAAGACGACTTCGATCCCGGCCAGCGGCCCGAGCTGTTCGACACCGACGAAGTGACGGTCACGCCGATCGAGGAACACGACCCGGACGCGGACCGGCAAGTAGCGCAGGAGATCGTCGCCATGCTCACCGAGAGGTTCGGCCTGTGACCACCACCCGCACGCCCGCCCACGACCAGCGCGCCAAAGAGGTGGTGAAGCACTTCGCCGCCACCCTCGAGCACCTCGGCCGCATGCTGTACGCCCTCGAACAGGGCAACTGGGACTCCGCCCGCGACCACCTCTCCGACATCAGCTCGCGCGCCGCGATCACCAACGTGTGCCTCAACGTCGGCTACCCCGACGCCCGCCAGCTGCTCGCCGCCGTCCGCGAGCAGCTGCCGAAGCAGTGGGCGGACCCGATCGCCGCCTTCCTGTCGGACGAGGGAGGAGCGAACGCATGAGCCGAGTCCCCATCCGCAGCCTCGCCAAGCTGGCCAACGCCTGGGCCTCACCCGAGATGGACCGCCCCGTCTACTGGCGAACCCTCATCGGCCGCGACACCTGGGCACTCCTGCTCATCACCAAGGGCAGGCCCGGCGAGCCACCTGCCCGACCCGACCGTGCCCCCACCCCGCGCCTGTCCGTGGAATGGGCCCGCCGCACCGGCGCCGACCTGAAGCCCGATGAACTGCTGTACGAGCGGATCACCCAACACCTACGCGCGCACGTCCGAGACGAGCCCGAGGTCAACGTGACCCGCGCCGCCTCCATCGCCACCGACGCCGCGGTCGCCATGCTCACCGAATACGGCATCGACGTCGCGACGCTGCGCCGCCCCAAGGAGCAGCCGTGAAGGCCGACGTCTGCGACGCGTGCAGCCTCCCCGACCCGTACAACGGCGTAGGCGACGGCATCGGCTCCTGCTACTGCCCGCGCGGCGACTGCGGCGAACCGGACGGGTCGGTGTTCTGCACCTGCCCCAGCGAGGACGACGGGCCCGCCTGCTGGGAACTCAAGCCTGGTGGCGGTGTCCGGTGCGGCCTGGACGTGGATCACGAGGGCGAGCACGCGTTCACGATCTGGGAGGGGCCACCGAGCGATGTGAGCGTTTCTCCGGCCGTCCAGGCATCACGACCTCCGGATAACCATGATCGCCCGCCAGGCGGCCGCACGGTCCCGCCCACACCCGATTCCGCGATCACCCCCGACCACCGAAGAGAGGCACCATGACCGACACCATCAGCACGTTCGACCCGGGCATGGCTGACCAGCCTGAGACAGAGTTGCTGCGGTCCTACCGGAGCATCCTCGACCACTGCCTCCTTCCCTACCTGCGCGTCATGCGCTACCGCGACTCGCTGGTCGGGACGATGATGTCCGGCATCGAAGCCGTGCGTGACCACCAACTGGAGCAGCTGCGCAAGGAGCGCGACCAGGCCATCGCCCACGACCGCCAGCCGTACCCAACCCAATGGGCCTACGACCAAGCATGCGCCGCCCTGGAGACGCACCGCGCCCGCGCCGACGCGGCCGAGGCCATCAACGACCGCATCGCCCAGCTCCACGGCGGCCCCCGCACCGAACGGCACGGCTCCGGCTGCGTCCAATGCGGCATCCTCTGGCCCTGCCCCACGAAACGAGCCCTCGACGGAGAGGACACCAACCGTGGCTGAAATCCGCCGCCGCGACGACCTCCCAGCTCGCGAAAGAGCCGTCTCCGTAGCCCTCGACCAGCTCAACCACATCTGCTACGGCACCACCCACAGCTGGGCCTACCCAGTCGACTTCCTGGACTTCCTCGCCGACGAGGGTTACACCGTCGTCTCCGTCGCCGACCTCGACCTCGTCATGAACCACGCCGGCAACCCCACCAAGGTCGCCGACTATCCCGCCGCCTCCGACCGCGTCCAGGCTGCGATCGAGGCAGGCCGCCGCCAATGACCCGACGCCGCGCCGAATACCTCTGCGGAGCCACCCACACCCGCAACCCCGACCAACCCCGCACCGCCGCCGACGGCATCAACCTCTGCCCAGGCTGCCGAACCGCCCTCGACCGCCACCTGCACACGCTCCCCGAGCTCCACGCCGACGTCCTCGACAGCTTCCCCACCAGCGGCACCGGCGACGGACCGCCCGTCACCGGCAGTCGCGAACCGCCCCTACCGTACAACCCGGCCGCCGGCGACTGGCTCGCCCAACTCCGACACGACCTCGGATGGCTCACCACCCTCGTCGCCACGTCGCGCGGCATCACCCCGCCCCAACCCCGTCCAGCCGTTCAGTGCGTATGGCTCGCCACCCACGCCGAATGGCTCGCCGCCCAACCCGACGCAGGCCCGTACAAAGACGCCCTGGCCGGACTCGTCGGCCGCGGCTACGCCGTGGTGGACCCGGCCCGCCGTCCCCTCGAGATCGGCCCCTGCGTCGAGCAGCTGGTCGACGAGGGCCCCTGCGACGGCACGGTGTGGGTCGCCGTACGCCGTGACGGCGACACCACCCCCAGCGTCATGTGGTGCGACACCTGCACGCTGGAGCTGGACACCACGCAGTGGAACCGCTTCGGCAAGCGCTACGAGCGCACCACCCGCGAGAGGATGGCAGGGTGAGCGACCGAGACATCCTCGACCAGATCGACGACGTCATCCACTGGAACGGCCGCAGCCCCGACGCCATGCACTGGACGGCCGAACCGCCCAAGCCCCCCACGCTGGCGCTGGACATCGACGTCGAGGCGATCGAACGCGCCTTCGCCAGACTGGGCGAGCAAATGCAGATCATCCTCCGCGCCTTCTCCTCCGCCGCCGAGCAGATGGCGCGCGGCGCAACCGTGATCTACCAGGCGTTCGACGAGATCGTGCGCATGCCCGGTATGAGCGACCTCGCCCAAGCCGAACGACAGAGGCGCCGCACGATGAAGAGCGAGTACGCCCGGCGCAGACGCGCGAGAGAACGACGGCGATGAGCGACGACCTGGTGGCGTTCCTGCGCGCGCGACTCAACGAGGCCGAACGGATGGCCTCATGGGCGCGCGGCACCATCCCCGTCCGCCGCCCCGGCGACGGCAGCGGCAACGTCCGACCCCTCCGCCGCGCAGACCAGCAGGCCCTCGACATGTACTCGGCGGCGTTTCGGCCGGAGCGGATGCTGGCCGACATCGCAGCCAAGCGCCTGATTGTGCACGCTCATGGTCAAGCGCACGAGTGCATAAGCCTGCTCGACGGCGGCGACGCCTCCACCGTGGATGGCAAGCCATGGGAATACTGGGAGCCCAGGGACACCACCGAGCACGGTCCGTGCCTGGTCCTGCGCTGCCTCGCGCTGCCGTACGCCGATCACCACGACTACCGAGAGGAATGGAGACCTTGACCGACGACTGGGAGACCGGCCCGGACGCCGCGAACGCCATCGGCGAGCCGCCCGCCCGCGTAGAAGCCCGCGTCCTGCTCCTGTACGGCGCGCAGGCCGAGATCGTCACCGCCCACCACCCCACCACCGACCCGCTGCGCGTCCCTGCAGCCGAGCTCGCCCTGCAACTCGGCGTGCCCGTCACCGAGCTCGCCGGACGCCGCTTCACAGCGGCCATCGTGGACGACCACGTGATCGAGGCGGAGCTGATTCGCTGATCAGTGACCACGGGCCGAGCAGTGGAATCGGCCCGTTTTCTACACCCGATCATCTTGCAAATATAGGGATGAACCCTGTATATTTAGGGGTGTCGGAAGGGGAAGGCAGCCCCAACCGACCAGATTGAAAACTCCACAGAGAGGGGCCAACATGGCCGACACCCCAGAACAGCGCCTCGACGACATGGCCAACGCCATCGCCCACGCGCTGACCCACCTGAGGACGGTAGCCCAGCTACTCCCCATCCCGATCGACCTCCCCATCCCGGGAGCCGACACTCCCCCCAGGGAGTTCATCGGAGCAATCGAGCGGCTGCGCACCCTGATCGAAGACGAACCCATCCCCGGCGAGGCGATGGACCACCTCGACCAGGCCACCCTGTCCGTCCTCACCGCGATCGATCTCATCCAGATCGCCCTCGCGGACGGGATCGACTGGCGATACGAAGCCGTGCACATGATCTGCACGACATCGATCCTCGCCAGCCACCTGACCCTCCTCATCCTGCGAGGGAACCAGGAATAGTCACCACCGGCCCCGGGCAGCCAGCCCGGGGCCGGGCCCCTCAACACGGAGAATCCGCCCTGCCACGGTGGCGGGCCCAGGCCCGCCACCACAAAACGCCAAAGGGCCTGGCAGAGAGGACCGAAGTCCAAAATTGGCAGCCCTGCCAGGCCCGCAGACTGACCCCCACGAAAGGAGCTCACCCACATGGTAGAACAGCACGGCATCACCACCGCCGAGATCGCCGAACGCTACGGCCGCGCCCTACGCACCGTCCAAGACGTCTGGCGAAAGCACCCCGACTGGCCGGCCCCCACCGGCAAACGCGGCCGCTGGGCCGAGTACGACGCCCAGGCCGTGGACGAGCTCGTGCGCCGCGCGTTCCTCCGCGACCCGCCGTCCGCCGAGGGCAGACCCGACGACCTGCTCACCATCGCCCAGATTGTCGAGTACACCGGCCTCACCCGCAGCACCATCGACTCCGACATCTCACGCGGCCGCATCCCACCGCCCGACGACACCGAACACGGCGTCAAGCGCTGGCGACGCTCCACCGTGGACACCGCCATGAGCCAGCGGCGCGGCTACCGGCGCTCCACGCCGTCCACGTAAACCTCAGAGCGCCCACCGTCGTCTCAACACGCGTGACACCCACGCCAACGCCATCCCCCAACACCAAATCCCTCATCGACGACATCAACTGGGACGCCGTCTCCGGCGTCGCCGACTCCGTCATGGCCATAGGCACCGTTCTCACGCTGTTGTTCATCGCCAGAACAGTTCGCCAACAAGGCAAGGCGCTGTCTCTCCAGATCACGCAACTTCAGGACCTGCAAGCCAGCAAGGAACAAGCACGTAAGGAAGCAGAACGATCAAAGCAAGAACTGAAGATGCGCCAGATGCAAGGTGTGCGAGTGAATCCGCATACCTTACGTTCGCCTACGCCCGCCGATCGTAACCGGCCTGGTACATCTCCCTCACGCCGTCTGACCGAGATGATTGACGATGAACATCACGCCGACGTTGGCGAAGAACACCAGTGGCTCAAGTGGGAGGCAGCGGCCATCCGAGTGGATAATCAAAGCGGAACGGTGATCCACAACGTCAGTTGCCATGGCGACGCACTGCCACGATCCACATGGGTCTGGCGAGAGAGCGTTGCAGTCCTCCTCGACATCTACGAAATCGACCAACTCGCGCCAGGCACAGCAGCCTGGTACGTATGGTTCGGCCCACATGAACGCGAGCTAGTACAGCAGAACGCCAGTATCCACTTCTCCGACGAAGATGGCGGTAGGTGGGCAACGGACCTGCACAATCACACGACGCGCGTTGACCACTTGTCCAGCTGAGATAATCAGCGTATGACAGCCGCCCCCACCCTGCCCTGCGACGTCATGCCCGTCGCCGACGGCGTGCTCGTCATCCCCCATGTCCTACCCCTCCACATCCCAGCGACAGCCCTCGACCTCACCGTCCGAGAATGGCTCGCCCTACCCTGAGAACATGGGCACCACTGAGGGCAAGCCAGTCGATCTACAAGGCGACAGCCTCCTCTGGCTGATCAACCGAACCGTCTTCCACCCACGCGGCTATGCCCTCGCATACAAGCCGTCCGATGGAAGCTTCACCCTGCTTGGCGATGGAACCGAACCGTGGGTATTCGGAGGCGACGGCTCTGACGAGCGTCACCACCTGGAGCGAATCCAGGAGCTCATGCCATGACGCCAGCCAACCGCATCACCACCAGCGACGCAGCCACCCTCTACGGAATCCCACCCCGCACCCTCACACGCTGGCACAACGAAGGACGCATCACCGCACAACGCCACGGCCGAGCCCTACTGTGGTCCTGCGACGAACTCGACCAGCTCACAGACCAACGACACGGCCGACGACGCTTGCCAAAGACCCCCGTAATGGCCGATCATCAGCAATAACGTGCCTGACATATCGGCACACACCCCGCTTGACCTGCGACGATGCACGTTTCCGCAGGTAGGGGGCATGTCGATCTTCAAAAGATGATCGTTAGTGACCCCGCTCGCAGTCCCCTTTTTTTCTGTACGGGTCTGGCGATCTTGGGGCCCTGCGAGCCGCCTTTCGCCTGGTGAGCGTGTCGTCAGGGGCGGTGACGATGGCTCAGATGCCCCGGATCTGCCCCGGATGCCGCCAGCGAGTGGTCGGCAAGTGCCCGATCTGCGACCAGCCGGGCCCGCGGAGGCTTCGCCAGCGAGCCGGGTACGGGCGTGACGAGAGGCGCCGGCGGGCGGACGTCGTGCGGGTGCACGTCGAGCAGCACGGGTGGGTGTGCCCTGGCTGGCAGCGGGCGCCGCATGCGTCCGAGGACCTGACCGCGGACCATGTCCAGCCGACTGCGCGCGGCGGCGATCCGGCCGGGCCGCTGCGCGTGCTGTGCCGGCCGTGCAACTCGGCCAGGCGGGCCGAGCTGGACACGCCGCAGCTGGTGGGCGTGAGCGTGACGCTGGTGGCGGGCCCGCCGTGCTCGGGCAAGAGCTCGTACGTGCGTGAGCACGCGCTGGCGAGTGACCTGGTGGTCGACTACGACCGGCTGGCGGCTGCGCTGCGGGTTGATGGCGAGATGTACGCGCATCTGGACAGTCACCGGCCGTTCGTGGCCGAGGCGAGGGACGCGGTGCTCGATCGGGTGATCCTCGGCAACCACGGCGTGCGCCGGGTGTGGGTGATGGCGACCGCGGCGAAGCGGGCGGTGCGGGAGTCGTACAGGCGCCGGTACGCGGCCGATGTGGTGGTGGTGTGGGCGCCCGAGGAGGTGTGCCTGCGACGGGCGATGGGTGAGCGGCCGCAGGCGTGGTGGGGCCATGTGCGGGGCTGGTTCGCGGCGTACGAGCCGGACGAGCGGGACACGGTGATCCGGGAGACGGCTGGGAGGTCGTGATGGTGATCGAGCTGCTGGCGTTGGTGTGCTTCCTCGCGTCGGCGATCTGGGCGGCGATCCAGCGGGCGTGGCCGGTGTGTCTGCTGGCGGCGGGCGCGACCCTGCTGGTGCTCGGTGAGACGGGGCTGCTCGATGGCTAGCGCGGACGCGGTGGTGAACGTGCGGACGGAGCTCGGCGCGACAGTGGTCCGCCCAGGCGAGACACTCGTCCTGTGCACCCCTGATAACCCATCGGCGCAGCAACGCGCAGAGATGAAGGCGCACATTGAGCGCATGCTGCCCGGCGTGCACGTCGTGATCCTTGTCGGGGTCTCCCAGGCGCTGGTGTACGAGCCTGACGAGATCCGGGCGGCAGATACCTGATGGCCGGTCGCGGGCCGGCGCCCAAGGACCCCGAGGAGAGGCAGCGCCGGAACGCGCCGAAGAACCTGGAACTCGTCATGCCCGGCGCCGAGCTCCAGGCGGCGGAAGACGACGGGCATCCGGCGGCGCCCGACTACCTGCTACCGATGACGAAGGAACGATGGGCGACCTACTGGACCTCGCCGGTGGCCAAGCTCGTCGACGCCGTCTCCGATCTGCCCGCGCTCGAGCGGCTGTTCTGGCTGTACGACGACCTCGAGCGCAGCCGCCAGGCGGTCGCCGAGACCGGCCACGTCATCAAGGGGTCCAAAGGCCAGACGGTCATGAACCCCCTGCTCCGCCACATGCAGACGCAGGCAGCCGAGACTCGCCAACTTGAGGACCGGTTCGGACTGTCACCGCGGGCCCGGCTGTCGCTCAACCTCACCCTCGGCCAGGCCGCCCAGTCACTGGCCGACCTGAACGCGCCGTTCCTGGACGCCGGGGGTGATGACGATGACCCCCGCGATGACCCACGCCTGGACGTCGTCGACGCCGAGGTGGTCGACGACGCCGGCTGAGGCCCGATGAGCCTGGCCATCGCATGCCGGCCGCTGTCGGCGCCCCGGAACCTCGGCTGGCCGTCCCACGGCCGGATCGTGTGCGCGTGGATCGAACGGCACTGCGTGTACGGCGAGGGCGACTACTTCGGCCAGCCCGTCCGGCTGCAGCGCTGGCAGAAGCAGATCATCTACTGGCTGTACGAGTACAACCCCGCGACCGGCGATCGGCGCTTCCGTGAGGCGCTCATCGAGGTGCCCAAGGGGCAGGGCAAGACCCCGCTGAACGGGTGGATCCAGCTGTTCGAGCTGCTCGGCCCGGCCTTGTTCGGACAGAAGGGGTCGCCGCTCATCCCCGTGGCGGCCGCCAGCTTCGAGCAGGCCGACCTGCTGTTCGGCGACATGAAGCACGCGTGCCGGGAGTCGCCGACGCTGCGGCATCACGTCGACGCCTACGACACTGAGATCCTCGTCCGGTCAGGGCCGGGCCGCTCGTACCGGGTCGCCGCGGTGGCCGGCACGAACGACGGCCAGAGGCCGAGCTCGATGGGCGCCGACGAGATCCACGAGTGGCTGGGGCCGAAGGAGCGCGTGCACCTGGTGCTCGTGAACGGCATGTCCAAGCGGGCCAACAGCCTGGTGGTGAACACGACCACCCCGGGCAGCAACCTGGACACGATGGCCGGGCGGAAGCACCTGTACGGCTACCGGGTGAACGCCGGCGAGGTGGACGACCCCAGGTTCATGTTCGTCCACTACGGGGTGCCGGACGGGCTGTACGACCTGACGGTGGAGGAGCAGCTGCTCGCCGCGGTGCTGGCGGCGAACCCGGCGGCCGGGACGTTCCTGCGCACCGATGACGTGGTTGCGCGCTTCTACCAGATCCCGGAGTTCGAGTACCGGCGGTACCACCTCGGGCAGTGGACGCGGGCGGATGAGTGCTGGCTGCCGCCTGGCGCGTGGGAGTCGTGCGCCGGCGAGGTGGAGATCCGGCCAGATCGGCCGTGCGTGGTCACGGTGGACATGGCGCTCAAACACGACTCGGTCGCCGTGGTGGTGGCGCAGCAACAGGACGACGGCCGGGTGGCCGTGCAATCGCGAGTGTGGGATCCGGCCGGGGACGTCATCGATGTGGCCGCGGTGGAGAACCATCTCCGCCAGCTGCACCGCGATCTGCAGGTGACCACCGTGGCGTACGACCCGGCGTACTTCCAGCGCAGCGCGGAGGTGCTGCTCGATGAGGGCTTGCCGATGGCGGAGTTCTCGCAGGGCGCGGCCAGCATGGTGCCGGCCTGCCAGGATTCCTACCGGCTCATCTGCGAGGGCCTGGTGGTGCACGGCGACGATCCGGTGCTGACGGACCACGTGCTCAGTGCGGCGGTGCGGGAGACGGACACCGGGTGGCGGCTGAGCAAGGGCCGGTCGAAGCGGAAGATCGACGCGTGCATCGCGATGGTGATGGCGCTGTTCCTGTCTCAGGTGCCTGCCGTGGTGGCGGCGCCGCCGAACCTGTGGTGAAGGGGGAGCGTGCGTGGCCGACAACCTGATCGAGGCGCTCGGATTCTGCCTGGTGATCTCGTTCGCGTGGTTCGTGTGGCCGCCGGCCGCGCTTCTGGTGGCCGGTGTCGGGTTCCTGGTGGTGGCGAACGTGCGCAGCGCGCGGAAGGCGCGCGCGCAGGGCTCGGTCGCGCCCGGGCGGGTTGAGCGGTTGGTGCGGGCGTGGCTGGCGTCGAAGGGCTCGCAGCCGTGACGATCCTGCGCGGCCTGTCGGAGATGCGGTCCCCGGAGAATCCCGCGGTGCCGTTGACTTCGGCGACGCTGCTCGACTGGATGGGCGGGACACGGACTGCCGCTGGCGTGCAGGTGTCGGAGAAGAGCTCGCTCACGTTTAGCGCGGTATGGCGCAGTACTGCGCTGATCTCCGGCGTGTCCTCGGCGCTGCCGCTGCATCCGTACAAGGACGGCGGCCACGAGCGGGCATCCTCGCCGCTGCTGAAGGATCCGCATCCTGAGCTGACACGGTTGGAGTTGTGGCGGCTCACGTTCGTGCACCGCTGCTTGTGGGGGAACAGCTACTCGCAGAAGGTGCGTGACCAGGGCGGCCGGATTCGGGAGCTGTGGCCAATCACACCGGACCGGGTGCGGGTGGAGAAGGAGCGGCCCACGCCGGCGAACCCGTCCGGGAAAGTCTTCTGGGTCACCGACGACTGGGGGCAGGTACATCGGCTGACGCGCCGCGAAATCTTGCACCTGCCGGGGATGGGCTACGACGGCGTGTGCGGCGTGTCGCCGGTTCGGGCGGCGCAGGCGGCAATCGGGCTGGGCCTCGCCGCGGAAGAGTACGGGGCCCGTCTGTTCGGCTCCGGCAACCTCATGTCCGGCATCCTGCAGACGGAGCAGCGGCTCGAGAACGACCAGGCCGACGCACTCAAGCAGCGGTGGAAGGCCAAGATGTCGGGCCTGGACAAGGCGCACGAGGTCGCAGTGCTCGACAGCGGGGCGTCGTTTCAGCCGGTGTCGCTGCCTGCGAAGGACTCGCAGTTCCTGGAGAGCAGGACGTTCGAGGTCGAGGAGATCGCGCGCTGGTTCGGCGTGCCGAGCTTCCTGATGGGGCTCACGTCCAAGAGCACCTCGTGGGGCACCGGGCTCGAGCAGCAGGCCATCGGCTGGGTCAAATTCGATCTCCATCCGACATGGCTGGCGCCGACAGAGCAGCGAATCACGAAGGAGCTCCTCGGCGCTGCGACTGAGGCCCGATACAAGATCGAGGGCCTGCTGCGCGGCGACTCGCGGGCCCGAGCCGAGTTCTACCGGGTGATGCGCGAGGTCGGCGCGTTCTCCGCGAACGACATCCGCGACCTCGAGGACCTCCCGCCGGTCGACGGCGGCGACACCTACCTGCAGCCGATGAACATGGCGCCGCTCGGCAGCGACCCCACGAGCCCTGATGAGCCGGCCGACAACGACCTTGACGACGATGACGATGATGAGGGCGGCGAGTAGAGATGACGCTGACCGTGACCACCGAGGAGCGCCGGCGGCTTGCCCTTGCAGCGACCGGCGCCGAGCTGCGCGCTGACGACACGGGCGCCGAGCGGTTCGTTGGCCTGGCCTCGCCGTTCAACTCCAGGGCGGCGATCGGGAACCCGAAGACGTGGGGGTTCTTCGAGGAATTTACGCCGGGCTGCTACACCAAGACCCTGTCCGAGGGCGATCAGCGGATGCTGATCGACCACGACTCCTACTACGTCGTCTCCAGGGCGTCGGCTGGCACGCTGACGCTGGCCCAGTCGGCACGCGGCCTGGAGGTCGACTCGGCGCTCGACAACGACCTGTCGTACGTGCGGGATCTGAAGGCCAACCTGCGCAACGGCAACATCACCGGCATGTCGATCGGCTTCTACGTGGTCAAGGACCAGTGGAGCCTGATCGAGGTCGAGGAGGAAGGCGACGACGGGAAGATCCGCGTGTACGAGGCCGAGCTGCGCACCATTCAGGAGGTGCGGCTCATCGAGGTTTCCGCGGTCACCTTCCCGGCCTTCGTCGACACGGAGGCCGAGTTGAAGAGCGTGGCGTCTGCCCTCGCACTGAGGGCCGACGTTGGCGCGGTCGAGCGCCGCGCCGTACACCGTCCCGAACTTCGGGACATTTTGCAGGTCATCGCACCGCGCGAGCCGGGTGAGTCCACTCGCGCTGACGAATCCACCGAGCCGGGAGAGACCACTCGGAGGCACGTCGAGAAGATCGACCTGGCCTTGCGGGGGCTGGCGGCCCGCTTCCCCGGGCTGAAGTTGCCCACCGCCTGACCCAATCCGATCAACGACCCCGCGCTGTCGGGGCCGTCGGCATGCCCGAGGAGGGTATCCGTGAGCGCTGCGCTCAACCGGCTCATTGATGAGCAGAACACGATCTGGACCCGGATGCAGGAAATCCGGCAGGGTCTGGACGACCGTGACATGACCGCTGAGGAGCGGGCCAACTGGGACGCCGCCGAGACCAGGCTGACCCAGGTGAGCGCCGACATCGAGCGGCTGCAGCGGGACGACTCCCGCCAGCAGATCGACCGCTCGCAGATCGTCACCGCGACCGGCCGCCAGGACGACGACGCCCAGCGGGGCGACGCTGGCGAGCGCGAGCAGCGCTACGCCGAGGCGTTCTACGGCTTCATCCGGCGCGGCCTGGAAAGGCTCACCCCGGAGCAGCGCGAGCTGCTGGCCGAGGGGTTCGGCGAGGTCCGCGCCCAGGGCACGGTCGTCGACGCCGCAGGCGGCTACCTGGTGCCCGAGGGGTTCCGCGCCACGATGACCGAGACGATGGTCGCGTTCGGCGGGCTGATGAATGTCGCCAACGTGATCACGACTGGCACCGGGCAGGACCTTCCGTGGCCGACGAACGACGACACCGCCAACAAGGGCCGGATCCTGGCCCAGAACACGCAGATCGTCGAGAGGCCTGTGACGTTCGGGCAGCGCAAGCTGTCGGCGCACACCTACACCTCCGACCTGGTGCTGGTTCACCTGGCCCTGCTGCAGGACAGCGTGTTCGACCTGGAGAGCTGGCTGCCGGGCGTGCTCGGCACCCGGATCGGTCGCGCGGTGGCCGAGGACCTGTGTGTCGGCACCGGCATCGACGAGCCCGAGGGCGTCACCGTGGGCGGCACCGTCGGGAAGACCGGCGCCGTGTCGGCCACGGCGGTCATCACCTACGACGACACCGTGGATCTGGAGCACTCGGTCAACTCGGCCTATCGGGGCAACGCCCGGTATGTGTTCGCGGACAGCATGCTGAAGCTGCTGCGCAAGCTGAAGGACGCCGACGGGCGCCCGATCTGGCAGCCGATCCCGGCTCCCGGCTTCCCGGCCACGATCAACGGGTTCGGTTACACGGTCGACGACGACATGCCCGACCCGGCTGTCAGCGCGAAGAGCATCGCGTTCGGCGACTTCAAGCGGGGCTACATCGTCCGTCAGGTGCGCGACGTCCAGGTCATGATCATGCGGGAGCGGTACGCGGACTATCTGCAGGTGGGGTTCCACGGTTTCGCCCGCCTCGACGGCCGCATCGACGACGCTGCGGCGTTCAGGGTGTTCCAGCACGGCGCCGCGAGCTAGGAGAGGAGAAGCATCGTGAAGGACCTGTACAGCAACGTCCTGCTCAAGCAGTCGCTGCTGCCGGCGACGCGCACCAACGGCACGGTCAACGGCAGCGTGGTGGACCGCAAGGAGGATGGCTGCGACTTCCAGGCCGCGCTCGTGCTGGTTACGGCGGGCACTATTACGGACGGCACGCACACGATCGAGGTGCAGGACTCCGACGACGGCACGAACTTCACGGCCGTCGCCGATGCGTTCCTGCAGGGCACGGAGCCGGCCATCGTGGCGGCCGACGACAACAAGGATTACGCGATCGGCTACCTCGGGCTGAAGCGCTATCTGCGGGTGGCTGTCACCACGGCGGGTGCGACGACCGGCGGCTTGTTCGGCGCAGCCGTGCTGCTCGGTTCGCCTGCGGTGGCGCCTGTGGTGAGGAACTGACGCCATGCCGAAGGTGCGGATCCTGACCGGCGTGTCCGGCGTGGACGTGAACTACGTGCGGGGCGACGTGGTCGAGCTGCCCGGCTCGACCGCGGCGTCCTGGGTCGAGTCGGGCATGGCCGAGCTCGTGCGCGGCGAGGAGCCGGAAACGCCCGAGACGCCCGAGACGGCGGCTGCGCCGGAGCCGGAGACCGCGTCTCCGCGGTCCCGGGCCGGCCGGGCGCGGAAGTCCGGCTGATCAACGTGGAGGGGCTGCTAGCGCGGGGCGGCCCCTCCATTCACATACGCCTGGAGGTGGGCCGTGGCCGACAACCTGACTGATACCGCTGAGAACCTGCTGCTCGACTGGATCAACGTTGTTGGGACGCCAACCCGTCCCACGGCGCCGCTGAAGTGCCGGCTGATGACGGCCAACGGCAGCGACACGGCGGCCGGCACCGAGGTGGCCAACGCCGGCGGCTCCACCTACGCCTCGCAGAACGTCACCGTGGCCGCGGCCTCTGTGGCTGGCGGCGCCACGTCGAACACCTCGACGCTCTCGTTCGCCAACATGCCGGCCTGCACGGTTGTCGGTGTGGAGATCTGGGACAGTGCCGGTTCGCCGGTCCGGATCTGGCACGGCGCGTTGGTCGCGAGCAAGACGGTCAACCTGGGCGACACGTTCGAGATCCCCGCCGGTGATCTCGACCTCACGTTGGGATAGATGTGACTGCAGGTATCCCGATCAACCAGGATCGGATCAACACGCAGGCCGGGGCCATCGCGGCGTCCGTCTTCTCGGCGCTGCAGAACGTCGAGGAGTTCAAGGCCTGGCTGGACACCATCTCGGTCAACGATCTGGAGACGGTCTACGGTTTCTCTGCCGACGACGCGAACGTGCTGAAGTCGGCGTACGCGGACCTCGCCGACCTCGTGGCGATCTGGGCGGGCGGCGCACCGGCGGCCACGTTGCCGCACGACTACCGCGTCTTCGCCCGGCGGCTCATCGGAGTCGGGGTCTACTGACCGCGCGAGGGTGACGGGGAGGCTGGATGGCTACTCCCACGGTCCGTGAAGTCGTGTCGGCCGCCGTCAGCGGCGGTCCCGCCACCGTGGTCACCGGGGCAGGCACTCAAGCCAACGACCTGCTGGTCACCTTCCACGGCAGCAACTACTACAACATCGCGAACTGGCCAGGCCCGCCGACCGGCACCGCCGGCACGTGGACGGAGCAGGCCAGCGGCGATGCGGGCGCCGACAACGCCCACCTGAAGGCGTTCAGCCGGCCGGTGACGGTCGGCGGCGCCCAGACGGTCACCGTGGCCCCGATCAACAACGAAGAGACCTACCAGATCACCTATGTGATCGTCGGTGACAGCCTCGCGGTGGACGATGCCGCCGGGTCCGGCTCGCCCACCGCGACCACATCGCCGGTGGCGCCAGGGGCCTCACCGAGCGGCGCGGACGACCTGCTGCTGTGCGCCTGGCAGACCGGCACACCACACACCCGCGTCGACTTCACCGCAGCCGCCGGGATGACCGACCTCACGGAGGTCGAGGACGCGGCGTTCTCCACGCTAGGGTCGGCCCGCCAAGCACTGACGTCGTCGGGGCCCACAGGCACCCGCACGGCGACCATCAACGCAGGCCGCGCCTATGCTGCGGTCACCGTGGCCATCTCCGCCACGAGCGGCGCGGCCGTCGTGACCGGGGCGGCAGCGCTGTCCGCGTCCGCCGCCATGACCGTGCAGGCCCGCCGGGTCGTACGCGGCGCCGCGGCGTTCACGGCTCACGGAACGCTGGCGGCTGCCGCCCGTGCCCGGGTGCGGGCCTCGACGTCCATGTCGGCCACGTCGGCGCTCGCGGCGGCCGCCAGGGTCGTAGTCCGGGCCGCGGCGGCGTTGTCCGGCACGAGCGGCGCCGTGGTCACGGGCAGGGTGCGCGTCCGGGCCAGTGCGCACCTGAGCGGCGTATCAGCCCTGACCGGTGCGGCCCGGGTTCGTGTCATCGCGGCCGCCGCGATGAGCGGCAACGGATCGCTCACGGCATCGGCTGGCGGGGCTGTGACCGGCGCGGTGGTGCTGTCGGCGCAGACGGGCCTGAACGCGGCGGCCAGGGTGCGGGCGTTGGCCGCGGCTCCGATGTCGGCTACCGGCTCGCTGGCGGCTCGGGGTGTTGCCGTGCGGCTGGGCGCCGCCGCGCTGTCCGCGCAGGCGACGTTGACGGTCAGGACCGGCGCAACCTCGGGGGCCGCTTCCCTGTCGGCCGTGGCCAGTCTGGTCGCGGCCGGGCTCGTCCGCCAGCTCGCTGCGGTGCAGGCCTCCGGCCGGTCCGATCTGACCGCTCGTGGCGTGGTGACCGTGTACGCCGCCGCCCACCTTCAGGCCACGGCCAGCCTGGTCGTCGCGGTGGCGTCCGGTGGGCCGGCTCGCCTGTCCGCCTCGTCTCGTCCGTCCGTTGAGCTCGACGCCACGGCGTCCCCGCTGGGGGTCATGTCGAGCTCGTCGGTTCCGCTGATCAGGTTGGAGGGTCGATGAGCACGTACGCGTTCGGCGCCGCCGTACACCTGGCCACCACGGTCAAGGACTTGGCCGGGGCGCCCGTCACGCCGACGACGATCACCCTGTCGATCATGCTTCCCGACGGCAGCGTCGACGGCCCGTTTGTCCCCGTCTCGGACGGTGGCGGCGGCGCCTACCACTACGACTTCACCCCGACGCAGGCCGGGCGGCACATCGCCCGCTGGGTCACCACGGGCCCGGTCGGCGCGGACGAGGAGACGTTCGACGTCTCCGCGCAGTGGGCCGGGGCCGGGGTCATCTCGATGCGCGCCGCGAAGAAGCAGCTGAACATCGACGAGGACGACCACGACGACGACGAGGAGATCGCCGACCACATCCGGTCGACGACGGCCGTGTGCGAGCGGTACGCGGGCGCGCTGGTCCGGGCCACGCACGTGGAGAAACACATGGGCGGGTACGGGCTGGCGCTCAACCACGCGCCCGTGCTCGAGCTGGTCAGCGTGGTGGCGATCCAGACCGGCGGCGTCGACCAGGCGGTCACGGATCTCGACCTGGACGGGCCGACCGGGATCGTGACCCGGCTGGACGGCGGCAGGATGTGCGGACCGGTGCGGGTGACGTACGTGGCCGGCCGTACAGAGATCCCGGCCAACGTGACGCAGGCGGCGAAAATCCAGGTCCAGCACCTGTGGGAGACGCAGCGCGGCACGATGGGCGGCGTCCGGGTCGGCGGCTCAGATGAGGTGTACGACCCGCGGTTCGGGTTCACCATCCCCCGCAGGGTGATCGAGCTCCTGGGCGAGCAGCCTCCGGGGATCGCATGACGACGACGTCGCGGGTGCCGGCGGTCATCGACGGCCTGGTCGACTTCTTCGAGGCTGCGACTGGGCTGGCCGCCGTGAAGATCGTGGACGGTCCGATCGTCACCAACGCCCCGCTGAAGGAAGCGATCTACGTGGGGTACGACGGCGACCCCGACGGCGAGGGCCAGGCGGCCGACGTCACGCAGGAGTGGGCGTCGATCGGCCAGCGGGCCCGCGACGAGACGATCCTCATCACGTGCGCTGTGGTGGTGTGGCGCGGCGACACGAAGGTGCGACCGGTGCGACTGCGCACCTACGAGCTGCTGGCCGAGGTGGAGAACGCGCTGCGCGCGGATCCGTCACTCGGTCTGCCGCCGCCGACCGTGGCGGCCTGGGCGTCCGGCCAGCTGTACCAGTCGCAGAGGCAGTCCGGCATGGAGTGCCGCATCCCGTTTCAAATCCAGGTCAAGACGCGGATCTAGTGGAGAGGTGGCCGGTGGCCAGGTTCAAGAACATCAGCGGCACGGATGTGCACGTCGGCCGCACCGATGGCCGCGTCGTGGAGGCGGGAAAGGTCATCGCGGTCGACGGCGAGGTGACGGAGCAGACCGACGAGGCGTACATCGTCGGCGCCGGGGACGACGCGCGGGCGTGGCCCCGCGCCACGTGGGAGCTCGTGTCGGAGCCGAAGAGCAGTGTGAAGGCGGGTGGTGAGTGATGCCTACGGGTTCGGGTCTTGACGCGCAGATCGGTTTCGCGGCCGAGAGCGTGGTCGGTACCGCGGTCACGGTGACGCGCTTCCTGGAGTTCAACAAGGAGTCGTTGGCGTGGAAGCCGACGTTCGTCGAGCCGACCGGCCTTCGCGCGGGGAAGAAGTTCAAGCGCGCGAGCCGGCTGGTCCAGAGCAGGCAGACCGTCGAGGGCTCGATCGAGCTGGAGTGGCCGACGCGCGGCATCGGCCTCATCGTCGCGCACATGCTCGGGTCCGCGGCGACGCCGCAGCAGATCGCCGCGACGTCGGCGTATAGCCAGATTCACGTGCCTGGCGGGTTCGTCGGCAAGAGCCTGACGATCCAGGCGGGCCGGCCGGAGCCGTCCGGCACCGTCCGGCCGCACACGTTCCGCGGCTGCAAGATCAAGTCGTGGGAGATCAAGCTCGCTGCTGACGGGATCCTCACGCTGTCGCTGGAGGTGGACGGCTGGGACGAGGCGACCGCCACCGCCCTGGCCACCGCGAGCTACGTCACCGGCAGCGAGGTGTACTCGTTCCAACAGGGCACCCTGAAGCTCGGCGGCACCGCGAGCACCGCCTCCGGCGAGATGAGCGTGGCCGGCGGCACCGCGGTGTCCACCGTCATCAAGGAGCTCAGCATCAAGGGCGAGACGCCGATGGCCACCGAGCGGTACGGCATCGGCCAGTCCGGCGTGAAAAAGGAGCAGCTGGAGAACGACTTCCCGAAGATCACCGGCAGCCTGAGCGCCGAGTTCAACAGGACCGAGCTCTACGACCTGTTGAAGTCGAACACGACGTTCGCGTTCGACTTCGCGCTCACCGGCTCGGCGATCCCCAGCGGCGGCGGCAACACCAACCTGGTCAGCTTCATCCTGCCGGCGTGCAAGCTGAAGGAAGCGGCGCCCAGCGTCGAGGGCCCGGACATCGTGCAGATGACCTCGGCCTTCGAGGGTTACGACGACGAGACGAATGCGCCGCTGCAGGTCAAGATCGTGTCCGCCGACACGACGCTGTAGATGGACATCCGGATCACCGGCGCCGACCAGCTCGGCCAACTCGCCAAGCGGCTCAAGGACGCCGGCCCGGAGGGCAAGAAGCTTCGCAAGGAGCTGCTCAAGGCGGTCCGCGCCGGGGCGAAACCGGCGCTGGCCGACACCCGGAAGGCGGTCAAGAACATCCCCGTGACGGGGTCGCACGGCGGCGGCACGAGGAAGCGCGAGGAGCACCACTTTGACCGGTCCAAGGGTGAGGAGGACCGGCGGCGGGCGAGAGCGAAGCGGGCGGCCGGGCTGCGCGACTCGATCGCCCGGTCGCTGCGGCTGGTGGTCAAGACCGGTAGCCGGACGCCGCTGGTGCGGATCGAGGTCGACGGTTCCAAGCTGCCCGAGGACCAGCGGACCCTGCCGCGCCACCTGAACTCGGCGAAGGGGTGGCGGCACCCGACGTTCGGCGAGAAGCCATGGGTGCATCAGCGTGGTCAGCCGTGGTTCGAGGTCACCATCCGCAAGCACGCGCTCGCCGTGCGGACGCAAATTCTCAAGGCGATGGACGACATCGCGAGCAAGATCGAACGGAGCACATAGGTGAAGAAGACCATCTCCATCAAGGGCGGGCCCCCGGTCGAGATCGACCTGGACGACCTGGCCCTGCACGAGGCGATCGCCCTCGAGGACGAGACCGGCTGGACCATGAAGGAGATGGCCCAGGAGCTGCAGGCGCAGCGGATGAAGGCCATCGCCGCGCTGGTGTACCTGATCCTCAAGTTCCGGCTGCACGAGGACCTCACCTACGAGGACCTCATCACCGGCCGGTACCCGATCAGCCTGCGGAAAGACATCGTCATCGACGACGGCGAGCCGGAGCCGGCCGAGGGCGGCGGTGAGGAGCCGGTCCCTTCCGGCGACGCCGCCGAGGCGAGCCCCTCGCCCTGAAGCGGCGGCGCTACACGACCGGGATCGCGTACCACTTCGGCATCAAACCGTGGGAGCTCGACCGGCTCACGTGGTGGCAGTTCGAGGAGTGCTGCCAGGTGGTCGACCAACTGAATAAGCAGGCGGATCAGGCATCCGTGTGAGCTGAGGGGAGGTTCCTCCCCTTGGCCAACATGGCGTTCGACATTTTCGCCAGAGACCACGCCAGCCAGACTTTCGACCAGGTCGGAGATTCGGCCGAACGCCTGCAGCGGCGGCTCACCGACGTCGGGAAGTCCAGCGGCGGTCTACGCGGCGACCTCGACGGGGCCGCCAAGGCCGCGTCCGCCTTCGGCGGGCACCTGGATGGGCTCGGCGACCGGCTCGGCGGCCTCGTCGGCAACGTCTCGGGCCTGGGCGGTCGCCTCTCCTCCCTGGCCGGGCCCCTCACGGCTGCGGGCAGCAGCCTGGCCAGCCTCGGCGTGTCCGTCGTCGGCACCGCGACCAAGCTCGGGGCGTTCGCCGGCGCCGCGGCCTCGGCCACCTCCAGCGTGAGCGGGCTCGTCGTCGCGCTCGCCCCGGCCGCCGGCGCGCTGGCCGCGCTGCCGGCCGCCGCCGCGCTCGGCGGCGCCGCCTTCGGCACGCTCAAGCTGGCCCTGTCCGGCGTGGGCGAGGCCTTCAAGGCGGCGCTCAGCGGCGACTACGAGACGTTCATCGCCGGCATCGAGGACCTGTCCGGCAGCGCCGGCGATGTCGCCTACGAGCTGTTCCAGATGTCCGGCGCGTTCACCGGCCTCAAAACCGCCGCTCAGGACTCGTTCTTCCAGCCGCTCGTCGGCCAGCTGCACCAGCTGTTCCCGCTGCTGCAGACGCTGCGGCAGGGCATCGGCGAGGTCGCCGGCGACTTCGGCCGGATCGCCGCCGAGATCCTCAGCGTCGGACAGTCCGCGTCCGCGATCAGCCTGGCGCGCAACTCGTTCGAGTCGCTGCACCAGATCCTGGGCGACATTCAGCAGGGCACCCTGCGGGACCTCCTGGCGTCGATGGCGTACTTCGCCAACTCAACGCTGCCCGCGTTCGACGGGCTCGGCGACGCCGTCAACACCCTCGCCGAACGGTTCAGCGTCTGGCTAACTACGGTGGCCGCATCCGGCACCGCCCTGCAGTGGGTGGAGAACGCCAAGGACGTCTTCCAGCAGCTCGGCGCCATCCTCGCCGACCTGGGCGGAATCGTCGCCGCGGTGTTCCGGGCCATGCAGTCGGCAGCCGGCGACACGCTCGGCGTGCTCGGCAGCGTGCTCGACAAGCTGCACGCCTTCCTGGACAGTGCGCAGGGCCAGGACACGCTGGTCGCCGTCTTCACAGCGTTGTCGCAAGCGGCGTCCGCGTTCTTCCCCGTCCTCACGGCGGTCGCGGGCGCGGTCAGGGAGCTGGCGCCCGGCGTGGCCGCCCTCGCTACCGCGGTCGGTCCGCTGCTCACCACGGCCATCAAGGCGGTCGCCCCCGCGCTGGCCGCGCTCGTGCCCGGGATCACCGCGGTGATCGGCGGCCTCCGGGCCGGGGTCGAGGCGCTCGTGCCCGCGCTGGAGCCGCTCGGCCGGACGCTCGGCGCCGCGCTGCGCGATCTGAGCCCGCTGTTCGCGTCGATCGGGCAGGCGGTCGCCGCGGCGCTGCCCGGCCTTCAGGTGTTCCTGCGCGTGGTCGCGGCCGGGCTGGCGGCGCTTGGGCCCGCCCTCGTACCGCTCGGCGCCGCGATCTCCGACGTCTTCGGCGCGCTGCGACCCCTGTTCAGCGGGCTCGTCAGCGGCATCGAGGCATTGCTGCCGGGGGTCCAGGACTTCGTCCGCTCGCTGTCGACCGGGCTTGCCGCGATCGCGCCGGCGCTGGTGTCGCTCGGCCGCGCGTTCGGCGGCATCCTCACCGCGGTGGCGCCGCTGCTGCCGGTGCTCGGCCAGCTGATCGGCGCGGCCGGGACGCAGCTCGGCATCGCCCTCCGGTCGGTCATCCCGTCGCTGCAGCTGCTGGTCGGCGGGTTCTCGCAAGCACTCCAGTCGCTCATGCCGCTGGTCCCGGTGATCTACCAGACGGCCGCGACCATCCTGAACGGGCTGCTGCCCGCGGTGGCCGGGCTGCTGCCGCAGCTCGCCCAGCTGGCCGGGCCGGTCATCTTGTCGCTTGGGCAGGCGCTGCTGTCGATCCTGCCGTCGGTGGCGCTGCTGGTGGAGTCGTTCGGCCAGATGCTGGTCGCGCTGGCGCCCGCGCTGCCGCTGCTGTTCCAGTTCGCCGCGTCGATCATCGGTAACCTCGTGCCGGCGCTGGCGCCGCTGCTGCCGCAGCTCGCGCAGCTGGTGACGCAGCTCATCGGCGGGCTGGTGCCCGCGCTGATGCCGCTGCTCCCGATCATCGGCGAGCTCGTCAGCGTGATCGGGCAGGGCTTCGTCGACGTGCTCGCCCAGCTGGTCGGCGTGGTCCTGCAGATCCTGCCGCCGCTCTCCCAGACGGCGGTCATCCTCGGCGAGGCGCTGCTGTCCGCGCTGCAGCAGCTCCTGCCGCACCTGCCGCTGCTGATCGGCGCCTTCCTCACGGCGCTGCCCGCGATCGCCAACCTGCTGCCGCCGCTGACGGACCTCGTCGCGTCGCTGTTGCCGCGGTTTATCGACAGCGTGACAGGCCTGCTGCCGCACCTGCCGAGCCTGATCATGTCGACGATCCAGCTGCAGCAGGCGCTGTATCCGCTGATCCCCATCTTCGCCGACCTGCTCAAGGAGATGGCTCCGCATATCCCGCTGTTCCTGGAGCTCGCCTCTGTGATCGCGCAGCAGCTGCTGCCGCCGCTGGCGGAGTTTCTCGCGGTGGTGGCCCGCGTGGTCACCGGCGTGATCACGAAGTTCACCGAGCTCTACGACAAGCTCGTCGGGCACAGCATCATCCCTGATCTGATCAACGGCATTGGCGACTGGATCGGCAAGCTGCCAGGGCTTTTCCTGGAGTGGGTCGGCAAGGCCAAGGACGCCGCGATCGATAAGTTCCAGGAGATGCTCGACTGGGCGGCCGGTCTGAAGGATCGGCTGGTCGGCGCGCTGGGGGACGTGGGCTCGTGGCTGTACGACAGCGGCCGGAGCATCATCCAGGGCCTGATCGACGGCCTGTACAGCATGCTGCAGGGCGCGTACAACGCCGCCAGCGACATCCTCGGCCAGATTAGGAATTTGTTCCCGTTCAGCCCGGCGCGCGAGGGTCCGTTCTCCGGTCGGGGCTGGACGCTCTTCAGCGGCCAGTCGATGGCCGAGGGGCTCGCCGAAGGCCTCGCCCGCGGCGCTGGGCGGGTGTCCAAGGCGGCGGCCGGCTTGATGGGGGCCGCGTCGGTGTCGCTCACGCCGTCGCTCGCTGCTGGCGGACCGGCGATGATCCCGCTCGCGCCGCAGGCCACGACGTTCAACTTCTACTTCAACGGTCAGCCGCTGGTGGGCGAGGACGAGATCATCAGGTTCCTGATCGCCGCCCTGAATCAGGCCAAGGGCAGGGGCTTCAACCTCGGCAACCTGGGGGTGACTTCGTGACCATGCCCGGCGTGTGGTGCGAGATCGCGTTCACCAAGGACGCGTCCGGGTACCCGCTGTGGCGGGACGTCTCCAACTACGTCGAATGGGACCAGGGCGTCCGGATCTCCCGTCGCCGCTCGCACGAGCTCGACGAGGTCCAGCCCGGCACATTCTCGGCGGTGTTCGACAACAGTGACGGCCGCTTCACGGCGGGTCGGACGTCGAGCCCGTACTATCCGCACGTCACCATCAACCGGCCGACTCGGATCCGTGCACGCTGGCCGGTCAGTGTGAACATGCTGCTGGAGAAGCAGGGCAAAGCCTCCGACGCCAGCCTGTTTTCCACGTCACAGGGCAGCGTCGCGGTGGACGCCGGGGTCTTCCCGGCCGGGCAGACGACCAGCATCCGGTGGAATCCCGGCACGCTGGCGAGCACAGGGCAGAACGTCCGGCCTGGGCCCGACATCGCCACAGCGACCGACCAAGCCCTCCCCGTAGCAGTGGGGGCCACGTACGCGTTCTCAGCGCGGGTGCGGCGGGACGCGTCCGTCGCGGTGAGCGTCAGCGCCAGGATCCGCTGGTACGACGCCGCCGGCGTGTTCCTGACACAGACGGCCGGATCAGCGGTCGCGCTGACGACGGCGTTCCAGGCGGTGACCTGTGTAGCGACGGCACCGGCGAACGCGGTGTGGGCGCGGGTGGCGATCGCGAACACGACGACCACAGCGTCAGCGGTCATCATCTACACGGGCGCGCTCCAGTTCGAGCAGGCTTCGTCCGCCACGACGTGGGCGGCGCCGGGCGTTGAATATCGGCGGTTCACGGGGTTCGTCGACCGGTGGCCGCATCAGTGGACCAACGGGGTGCTCGGCACGGTCAGACTCGCCGCGACCGACCGGCAGAAACTGCTTTCCCGAGACAAGATCCGTCAGGCCGTCGCAGAGGAAACCCTCGCCACCACGCCCGTCTTCTACTACCCGCTGACGGAGCCGCAGGGATCGCTGACTGCCGGCAACCAGGCCACCACTTCGCAGCCCGACATGACGATCGGTGTCGCCGGCAGCGGAGGGGCGCTGGAGTTCGGAGAGGCCGGCGGGCCGGACACCTCGACGGGCGTGCTCCTGACACCCACCTCCGTGAACAACGGCAACTTTCTCATCACGTCGCTGTCCACGCCGCTCGGCGGCTCGGCCGGGGTGTCCCTGGCAGCGTGGATCAACTTCAGGTCCGCGCCGGTGACCGGCCAGAACCGCATCATCTACGTGGACAACGGCAGCGACAGCATCCACATGAGGGTGAACTACGCGCCCTCGACGAACAGCCTGTCCATCGGCGTGCGCACCCCAGCGGGAGCGGCGGCCGGCTCGACCACCTCGGTCAACGTGGACGACAACCGCCTGCACCTGATGGTGGCCACCGCCGAGTACGTGGCGGGCACGATGCGGCTGCGCGTCTACATCGACGGCACGATGGTCATCAACACCTCCCCGGCGCTGTCCGGCGCGGCCTGGTCCTCGATGCCGCGGGTTCGCGTCGGTGGACTACCCATCACCGCACTGGACCCAGCCGAGCTCATGGGCGGCTTCGTCAGCCACGTGGCCGGCTGGAACAGCGTGCTGACACAGGCGCAGGCACAGGCGCTGTTCAGCGCCAGAGACGGGTTCGCGGGCGATCTGTCCGGCGCCCGGGCCGCGCGGATCGCCTCCTGGGCGGGCGTGCCCGCGACGGCATTCGACACCGGCGCCTCGCTCATGGACCGGCACCCGGCCGCCGAGCAGTCGCCGTTGGCTGCCTTCAAGGCGGTGGCGTTCGCCGAGGCCGGGCTGTTCTTCATGTCCGGAGATGACGTCGCCACCCTCCACAGCCGCAACCGCAGGCAGCTTGGCACCCCGCCGACGATGACCTTCACCGCCGATCAGCTGGGGCCGGACCTGCAGTTCACCATGGACGACCAGCTCATGATCAACGACGTGACGGTGAGTCGCTCGGGCAAGACCGTCACCCGCGTCCTGGACCAGGCCAGCATCAACACGCACGGCTCCTACGCCACCCCCATCGACACCCTGCTGTACCTGGACACCGAGGCGCTCGACCGAGCCGCCTACACCGTGAGCACCTACGGAAACCCACAGCCGCGGGCCGGGCAGCTCACGGTCGACGCCCACTCGCTCGGCACCGTGTGGCCGCAGATGCTGGCGAGCGAGATCGGCCACCGCATCTCCATCACGGGCCTGCCAGCGGAGGCAGCGGCCACCAGCGCGGAGCTGTGGTGTGAGGGCGTCGAGGAAGTGATCACCGATTCGACGTGGACCTTCCGCCTGGACACCTCCCCCTTGAGGGACACGCCCGTCTTCATTCTCGACCACGCCGTCTACGGCACCTTGGACAACAACTATCTGGGTTGGTGACGTGACATGGCCGTTCGCGCTCGCCTGCGCTTCTTGCAGGACTGCATACCGGCACCGCAACCGTTGACGAGCTGGCCGGCGTATTGGGAGTTCGCCGACTCGCGCCGCGCCGCCACTCAGCAGGGCCCGGTGCCGCGCCCGACCGGAGACGATCCCGCACGGACGGCGTACGCGCGTGTCGATGATGGACGGTGGATCGCTGACTGTCCATGGGGCTGCGGTGCCGCGTTCAATCTGCCCGCCGGCGCGCCCTGGATGTGGTGCACGGAATGCGCCGGCGGAGGCCTCGGCCTCACCGCCGTGCTGGTGTGGCCGACCAGCATGGACCGGCTCACGGTCAACTTGGAAAGCCTGCCGTCGATGCTGCAGTTCTGGCCGTGCACGCCCTGCCTGCCGCGCCTCGGCGGCGGCGAACTGTGCAAGACGTGCCGAGGCATGCGCGGCGAGGAGGTCTGAATGGCGACCGTCCCCGTTCCACGAACCTGGACCGTGGGGGAGCTGCTGACCGCCGCGAAGCTTAACGCTGATCTTCGTAACGGCCTGAACTTCCTGCTCTCGGGCAAGCCGCTGGCGTCCCTGGCGAAAACGACGAACCAATCGGTGCCCAATTCCACATTCACGGTCGTGACGTGGAACTCCGAGATCATCGACCGCGACGGCGGCCACGACAACGCCACCAATAACAGCAGGTACACCTCGCAAACGGCGGGATGGTACCGCGTGGTGGCGCACCTGGTGTGGAACGCGAACTTCACCGCGAAGATCCGCCAAACCAACTTCGTCAGAAGCGCGGCCCAGGCCTACTTCCTCACCTCGGGCTTCGGAGACGCTGACGGGAACAATGGATCTTCCACCGCCGTGGGGCTGATCTTTCTGTCTGTAGGCGACTACCTCGAAGTGCACGGCAACCAGGCATCAGGCGCCGCGTTGGACATCACCGCTCCCAACACGCACTTCGACCTCGAATGGACCAGCAGTTGACGTTACGGCGTGTCAGCTCGCACGTTGCACACCCCGTACGCGCCCGTTCCGGTGGACTCGCGAACGACCTTGCCGGCCACCTTGATTCGGCACGTAATGGTGCCGCCCTGGCCAGCGTTCTGCGCGATCAGTGAGAGCGGGAACGGATCCGAACTGGTGAGCTCCTTGGTGTACGGCAGCGGCACGCCGCTCTCCTGCTTCAGCTCGAGCCCGCTCATGTAGGTGAGCGTGCCGATGCTCGTAGCTCCGCCGTCGCCGGTCACCTCGAACACGACCGCCTGATCGCCCTGGGCAGGGGCATTCGTCCCGCCCGGCTGCTGGTCCACATCGAGCCGGCTCCTGGCAGGGCCGGCCACCGCCGTGGGGCTGGCGGCGGCGTAGAGGAACGAGGAGATCACGCCCGTCCAGCTGAGAGCCCAGAACAGCAGCCACGAGCCGGTGAGAACCCAGCCGAGGACGACTCCGCCCACGGCCATGCCGCGCCCGTCGGTGCCGTCTCTGCGGATCTGGGATAACGCGACATGGCCGAAGATCACGGCAAGGATGCTCGTGAATCCGCAGGTCAGGAAACCGGTCAGCCCAGTGACGAGGGCTGCGACAGCGAGACCGTTGGTCTTGGTCTCGGGCGGCCGCTCGTACCCGCCTCCGTGGCCGGGCTGGCTGTAGGGCTGCGGCTGGTACGGCTGCTGGTACTGCGGCCCGGACTGATGCTGCTGCCCGTACGGGTCCTGCGACGGCTGGGGCGGGTAACCCATGGAGCGGCTCCAGAGATGTGAGCGGACGCTGTGGGACGTTCCAAGCATGCGCCCGGTTGGCAAAGATCGTGTGTCCATTTCCGGACACCCCTGATCGTGCCGCCCGCTAGTGCTCCGGCGGGCGGCACACCCCCGTTGAGAGAGGCAGGTGCGCCGTTGGAGTGGGCCCAGCTCCCCATCGTCAACCTCGGAGCGTTCGGCGTCCTCCTCGGCGTGCTGTGGATGGTCTTCAACGGCCACCTCGTCCCGAGCAAGCTGGTGCCGCGCTCGACGCTCGATGACGTCAGAGCAGACCGCGACGCCCGCGTGGCCGAGGCCAACGAGGACGCCGAACAGTGGCGCGCCCTGTACGTCTCCGAGTGCCAAGCCCACGAGCTCACCCGGCGAGCGCACGCCGAGGAGACCCGCGCCGCCTTGCTGGCCAGCACGGAGGGCGCGCAGGTGGCCGCCGTCCTGCTCAAAGAGATCCGCGAGAAGCAGATCGAGGCAGGCACATGACGCCGCACGAGGGCGAGCGCCGGCCGGACATCGACGACGCCCGCGAGGCCGTCGCGGAGTCCCGGCGGCGCGCCGAGCAGGACATGAGCCAGGCCCGGGAGCGGGCTCGCCGGTGGGTCTCACTGGCCGAGCGGCTGAGGCATCTCCGTGAGGAGAACGGGTTCGCTGCGTTGTTCGATGAGGCGTTCGGGGGTGGACGTGGCTGACCTGGCCCAGGCCGTGGGCAGCGTGCTCATCACCATCTCCGCCTTGCTGGCGCTGGCCGTGGTGGTGGCGCACCAGATGCTGGCCCGCTGGTGGCGGACTCCTGCGGGCAGGCACGCGTGGACGTTCGAGGCGGTGCTCGCCCTCTCGCTGACGTTGTGGGCCGTCAGGTTGGCCGTCCCCGAGGGCGATTGGTTCTTGGCCGCGCGCCTGGTGGCGTTCGCCGGCGTCCCGGTGGTGCTCGGGTGGCGGCTCGTGGTGATCGTGCAGACGTGGCGGCGCAGCCGCCGACGACGGAAGGAGCAACGGGGTGAGACAGAACGAGGCTGAGCTGACCGTGGGCCGCGTGGACCGGCACGCCTGGGGGCCGACGGAGGACGACGAGGAGCAGCTGCTCGCGGAGCTGTACGGGCCGGCCGACGCCGACGGCGTGTACCGCGGTGTGGAGGCTGGCCAGTGACGGCGGCGGCGCGGATGCTGGCCGAGGCCCGGCGAGACCTCGGCATGGCGGGCCGGCCGAACGCCATCACGAAGGACTACGCCTCCCGCAACGGCGCGGAGTTTCTGCGCGCGCCCTGGTGCGACATGTCGGTGACGCACTGGGCCCGCCAGTCCGGCAACGCCGACGTCGTCCTCCCGCGCGGGGACAGGGCGTACACGGTGTGGCACGCGCAGGACGGGGAGCGGCTGGGCCGCTGGTACAAGGGCACCGCCGCCAACCTGCGCGAGCACGCCCGGCCCGGCGCCATCGTGTTCTTCGACTGGGCCGGCCGGGACGACATCGACGCGATTGACCACGTCGGCATCGTCGAGAAGAACCTCGGTGACGGCCGGGTGCAGACGATCGAGGGCAACACGGCGGACGCCTGCAAGAGGCGCGTGAGGGCCAGCAACGTGATCGCCGGGTTCTGGAACCCGGACTACCCCGAGGAGGACGACGTGGACGTCAACGACGTGTGGCACAAGGCCAAGGTGCGCGTGAACAAGGGCCAGGAGGGCGAGAAGGACATCAGCCCGGCCGCGTACCTACAGGAGATCGAGACCGAGCAGGACCGAATCAAGAGCAAGCTCGACGCGCTGAGCGACAAGCTCGACCAGGTACTCGCTCGCCTCGGCTGATGCTCGACCACTTGGCCCGGCTGTACCTGACCAGGACGGCACGGGCCACCCCTCACCCGCCGCACACCGCGGCGGGTTCTTTGTCTCCGTCCTCGGCCGAGGGCGGTCGCTCCCAAAAGGAGGGGCACATGCAGGTACGGATCTTCGGGCACGAGCCCGCGGTCTGGCTCTACGTGATCAACGCCGTCGTGGCGTTCCTCGTCACCATCCCCGCCGTCGGCCTCACCGCCGAGACCTCCGGCTACGTGATGACGATCGCCTCCGGCGCGGTCGCGCTCGTCAGCGCGCTGCTCACCCGGCCGTGGGTGGTGTCGGCCCTCACCGGCGCGCTCAGCACCATGCTGGCCGGTCTGGCGTCGTTCGGGCTGCCGTTGACGGAGCAGCAGTCGGGCGCGGCAGTCGCGCTCGTCTCCGCGGTGCTGGGTCTGCTGCTGCGGTCGAATGTGTCGCCGGCGGCCACTCCGGGGCCGGCGTATCACCCGGGCGTGCACTCGGGGTAGAGAGCTGGACAGTCGGCGGCCCCCGCTCTCCTTCGGGAGGGCGGGGGCCGCCTTTCTGCGTTGAGGACGCCTCAGCGCAGCCACACGTCCTGGCGCCTCGGTGTGACGGTCATCCGGTACGCGCCGGGTCCAGGCCGGCCTGCCCTCAGCCACTCCATGTAGGTCGCCTCCATCGTGTGCCACAGCTGGCGGCCGCCGCTCTGGGAGACCTGCGCGTCCTGGCCGGGGCGGGCGGTGATGTTGGCCCAGGCATCGCGGTGCGCGATGTCCCGCAGCCGCATTACCCACGCTGAGCTCGCGTCTTCCTGACCCTCCCAGCCTGCGGTGGTGATGGTGAGGTTCGGGGCGACGATGGCCAGGTGGAGGCCGAAACCTTCATCGAGCGCGTTCCACGGCTCGCGAGGGTCGACCCAGGTAGTCCCGTTGACGCCGTCGTCCGGGTAGGGCGGCCACGCTTCCGGCCGCTGAGCGCGCATCATCATGTACTTGCAGGTGCCGTGGAAACTCCCCTCCGCGGTGCCGTCGTCGAGGACGTCCAGGCGCAGGCGCTGACCCCAGCCGCCGTGTGCTGGCATCCACGGCATGACGATCACCGCGCCGGGCCGGGCCTGCTCGACCCACGCGTACGGGATGTCCCGCACACCGCAGGTGACGTGCACCCTGTCGTACGGCGCATGGTCCGGGGCGCCCAGGGCGCCGTCACCGACGAGGAGTGTCGGCCCGTAGTCAGCCGCCTTGAGGTTCTCAGCGGCCACCTCCGCGATGCTCTTGTCGACCTCCACCGTGGTGACCTGGCTGTCACCCACCCGCTCAGCGAGCAGAGCAGCGGTCCACCCGGTGCCGGTGCCGATCTCGAGGACCCGGTGCTCGTCTTGAGGGTTGAGCAGGCGCAGGAACTCGAACACGACGTGAGGAGACGACGTGGAGGAGGTGGGGGGTCCGCTCCTGTCGGCCACGTCGGCGGTCCCATCGCCCCTCTGTGTGATGAGCGCGGTGTTGCTGTAGACGGTGTGGTACCAGAATGCAGGATCGGTGTCCCGGTCGATCAGCCCTTCTTCCCGGTCGTCCTGCGGCTGCATCCACGCGCGGCGCGGGACGAACAGGTGGCGGGGGACCCTGTTGAGCGTGCCGCGCCAGAAGCGGCTTTCGGGAGAGCTGGGGGAGAGCACGCCCGCGGCGATCAGGTATTCGTTCAGGGCGTCAATGCGCCCGTCGACCCAGGGATCGATCGTCACTGTGGCCTCGCTTTGGATTCTTGAGGTTCGAGGATTCTGACGGGGGAGTGGGGTCACTGCGTGACGCAGACGCAGGGCACGGTCACCAGCGTCCCGGCGTCCTCGTCGATGTGGGAGACCTGCTTGGACCCCAGGCAGTAACGGCAGCCGAGTTGGGCGGCGATCCATGGGTCGGACCACACCTTGTGCTCCGAGGCCGGAGGCGGCGGAGGCGGCTCACCATGACCTCGCTCGGCGGGCTCGTTGTCGCCACCGACCCAGCCACGGCCGCCGCAGAACTGGCAGGCGAGAAACAGGTCGCCGAGCTGCTCTCCGCGGCGGCCGTGGCATTCGGGGCAGGTGATGGGGTCAGTCACCTACGGCCGGTCCCGTTGCACGCCTTGCAGGGCACCCACTTGCGCTCCTGGCCCTTTTTGCCGTTCATCTCGATCCACTCACCTTGAGCTCCGAGGCACACGCTGCATACGGCTGGGGTTTCGTCGTCGTCGCCCTTGCCCGCGGTCTGACGGTACGCCTGGTGTGGCGGCTGCTGGGAGGGTGTGGCGGTCGGGAGCCAGGGGTTTGTCTCCATGAGTACCAGCATGATCAGCTCCATCCGGGGGTCTCCTGGGTCGGGTGCTGCGAGGGAGGGGCCGGGGTCCTGCAGATCGGCGTGAGGGTGGACCCCGGCCCCCGCGCCCGGCAGCCTGCCCAGGCGCCGGGCGGTTGCATGGCCCCCGCCCGCGGCAGGGGCGAGAGCCGATCGATGGCGCGGTGGCGGCTCCTGGACTGCCGCCGCGCCTGCTTGTGGTGGCTCCGCGCCCGGAGGGGTACGCGCGGGGCCCGACAATTGCCCGGCCCGCCAGCCGTTCGCAGACGGACGGGCCGGGCCGCCTCATGTGCCCGAGCCCGATCTTGCGGATCTGCGGACACCCTCGATCAGAAGGGCCTGCGCCGACAGCGCCTGAATGAGGTCCCGATAGCTGTCTCGGCGGATCTCCTGGAGAATCCCGGCCTCGGCCATCTCTTCGGTCACCGGCCGGCGGAGTGTGGACGTCCACCCGGCCGGGCGCGGCTCGTGCTCCCAGCCGGGGAAGGAGATACGGAGCACCGATTGCTGCCGTTCCCGCTCAGCCATTGCCAGGATGTCGCTCAGCTCGCGGTTCATGCGGGCTCACCGCCGTCGGCCTCGCGCACGGCATCCCGGAACCTGTTGAGCCGCGCCACGACCCGGCCGTGGACATAGGCCGGCTGACGCGCGTCCTGGTCGAGGACCACCTCCTCGATCACGCCACTGGCGCCTGGAGAAAGCGCGGCCAACGCAGCCCATGCGCGCCGCCTTGCCGCGCCAGGCTCGGTGGTGATGCCGCACGAGCCGCATCCGCTCTTGTCGGTGGCAGTCCAGGCGTAGAGGGTGCCATCGGGGTTCGCCGGCCTCATGGACCGGCCTCACGGCTGTGCCCCGAGTCCTTGGTAACCATGTAACGAAGCTATGACGTGCTGTAACGGCGCTCCATGGACGTGGTGTCCTACCTCGCCAGGGGATCAACGCCCCATGAGGACACAGTGTCCTACTCCCGTGTCAGATGCCCAAGGAGTGCGCGAGCGACTTGATGGCAGACGAGGGCCGCGCCTCCTCCTCCCGAATGCTCTCCACAAGGTCACGCGCGATCACCTGATGACGGAACCACACCCCAGACGTGGCGCGGGCCTCCACAATCCGCTCCGTGGCGGCCTTCCGATGCCGGGCATCGAGATGAGCCTGAGCGACGTCCAGGAGGTGCCGACCGTAGGCGATCCCCGCCAAGTCGCCGGGGTGGACGCGCCTGGACGCCTGCAGCGCCTTGCCCGGCTCTCGCAAGACGGTGTACGCGTGCGTCTCCTGCTCAGCGACACGCGCCGGGCCGAACGAGCTGTTGTAGATGCGCACCGTCCCGCGCAGCCGCTCTGCGCCGGCGGCGGCCATGGCCACGTAGTCACCCACATCCCCACCACCCGCGGCCGTGGGCGCGAGGGCGGTGATGAGCAGGTTCCCCCAAGCCGCGATGTGCTCGGTGGGCGCGCTGAAGGAAGGTTCGATGCGGGCGGCCATGCCAGCGGCCAGCTGCTCGGCCTCCTGCAGCCGTGCCTGGTGAAGCAGTACCCACGCGTAGGTCGCGTGCAAGGTGGCCCAGAGGAGCTCGTCGGTGCCGGTGCGGGCGGTCGTGATGGCGCGCTCGGACCCGATGGCGGCGAGATCGTCGCGGCCGAGGTGAATCATGAGGCTGGCAGCCAGGTCGTACGCCATCGCGAGCGGGTATGTGGCCTCCGGCCCGAGCGCGTCGCGGGTGAGCCGAGCTTCGGTGATCAGGCTGGGCAGGTCAGCGATGAGGGTCGAGAACTGCCCGTTCCAGTACGCGGAGCAGGCGTTGCGTACCGCTGTGGTGATCTCAGGGAGCGGGGTGGGCTCGCCATCATGCCCGTCGTCGACGTCCGGTAGGAGGGACGGCGAGAGCAGGACGTTGCGGAGCGCCAGGACGCTGCCGCCGTCGCGGTCGGTGCCGAGCTGGTCGCGTTTGCCGACGAGTGTCGATAGGTCGACGTCGAGAGCGTTGGCCAGCTTCACCAGCGACGTCAGCCTTGCGGATTTGCGCTGGTCCTGTTCCAGTTTCGCGATCAGGTCACGGGACAGGTCGGCTGCCTCGGCGAGCTCTTCTTGGGTGAGTCCGCGAGATTTGCGTGCGGCTCGGAGTCGTGCGCCGATCGTGCTACCTTCAGGCATAGGCCCTGGCCTTCCCTGTGTGTCTCGTCAACCACAGGCTACGGCGCAGGGCCTTTTTCATGCCATGGATCTGGCGGATCGGCTGTCACTTCCACCAGCAGTGCTCGGGATCGTCCGGACACATCCGCTCGGCTGTGGTCGCCGGTCGCGTGGTCTGCTGCTTCTGGGGATCCTCGGCGGGCATCGCGAACAGTCCCGCGAGGGCCATGCCGAGCACGAGCAGCCACCCGAGGCTGATGTCCTTGTCCTTGGGGTTCATCTCGGTCCTCCTGGTCACCGTCGGCCGCGCACGCCTGTGCCGTTGCACAGCGGGCAGTCGCGCCAACGGTCCGAAAACGGGCTGTAGATACGACCGCCGGTACACCGGCGGCATGTGCTCAACCGGTGCCGGGCTCGATCCCAGGCCAGCAGGAACACCACCATGAATACGATCAGCGCAAACCACAGGCCGCCCATCGCGGCGTCGCTCATCACGGCTTCTTCGCCTTGCGTGCCTGCGTCGCGAGCCGCTGGGCACGCCGAGCCTCGGCCGCCGTGAACCCGATCATGCACACGTGCCGCCACGGGATGTTGTAGTTGCGGCGGCACCGCGAGCACCGGAACAGCGCGAACGTCACCGTGACGATCTTCCGGCGCTTCTTGGTCTTCCTCTTCGCGGCCGGCTTCCGGGCCGGGGTCTTGACCATGGTCATCTCCAAGGGTTGGGGGCTACCGGGTAGCGGGGAGGGGCGCTACCCGAACAAGATCCGAACGGAGTTCGGAGGGCCGCTACCGATCACGATCAAGTAGCGGGGGGCCGCTACCGGCGTAGCGCGACCGGTAGCGGTCTTCGAGCTGGGAGGTAGCGGGAGGTAGCGGGGGTTCGGCGGGCCCCGCTCCGAGGGCGTTCCCGGCCTCACCGAGGCACCTGTTCCCACGCCAGCGGAGGCACTGCTGCCTCGATGTCCGCCCGTCGATAGCCGGACAGGTTCACGCCGTCGACCTTCACCTGCCGGCCCGACCGCTCCACGCCGAGCGTGACCAGTTCGGCGGCCAGCCGGTCGGCGTCCCAGTCGCCGTACGCTTCGGGGTCCAGGTTCTCCAGCGCCGACAGAAGGACGTGCGTGTGCATCCGGTCGGAGTGCCGCATCACCATGAGCACGTCGTTTAGCAGCGGCGGAATGGTCTGCCCGGCCGCCTCGGCGAGCGCCGCCACGTCCCCGGCCGCCTCACCCTTGAGCGTGCCGGCCTCGATACGGAGGGCGCGCCCACGCAGGCAGATCTCCAGGAAGGCGGGCCCGTCGAGGTAGTCGCAGATCACGGTGACCCAGTTCGTGGGCCCTGTGACCAGCACGTTGACGCCCTTGTGCTCCTCCGACAGCACCGAGGCGTCCGCGCCCAAGGCCGCCTTCCCCTTGCCGAGCACCATGTCCGACGAGGTTCGGTCGCCGACCTGCGTGCACGAGCGGATGGAGACGATGTCGCGCAGCTTGGCCGGCACCGAGTCGGCGTCCGGTCGCTGGGATGCGTAGTCGGGGATGAACCCGGCGGCCGGGCCGCGCCGGGCGATGCGGGCCAGCTTGTTGATGACCTCCTCGCGCTTGTCCTTGTCGTAGGCGACCAGCGCTTCCTGCAGCTCGTCGACCGTGAGCCGGATCCAGTTGAGCCCGTACTTCTTCTGGATCTGCGGGGTCAGCTTGCCTTCAGGGCAGACCGACGTCGGCAGGTCTCGCAGCAGGGCGAACCGGCGGTTCATCTCGGCCAGCAGCTCGTCCAGCATCGCGTCGAACGCCCGCAGCGCATCGTCTTCGACCCCGGTCACGTACCGGACTGCGACCTGGCGGATCGGGACCCAGTCAGCGCCGCCCTTGAAATCGGCCAGATACTCATCGACGTACGGATCGAGGACACCGGCTGCGGTCAGCAGCCGTTGAGTGAACGTTTTGCCGCGGCGCATGAGCCCGCCGAAGAACACCGACTGCCACTTGATGTCCAGGTCGACGCGTCGGCCGCGGGCGTCCCGCCCGAACGGGATCGGCCCTTCCCAGAGGTTGAACCTCTCCAGGCCGATCAACGGAGAGTTGTTCTTCGGTTCGCCCTGCAGCAGGTACGGGTCGTCGTCGGCCAGCCAGATCGACAGGCGCCGGCCGTGGCCGCCAGCGTGGGCGCGGACGCGGTCCATGATGAGCTGGATCTCGTCGACGCCGAGCTCGGCGGCCAGGACGTCGCGCTTGGCGATGGCGTCGGCGGCGGTCTTCCCGGCGCCTCGGGGCATGTCGATGGTGGCGGCCCAGCCGTTGCCGTCGCGCCAGATCCCCTCGAACCCGAGCGTGAGGACAGCGCTGTCCTTCAGCAGCCCGGCGGCGCGGAACGCCGCGGTGAGGTGCTCAGGCGCCAGGTCCTCCTGGACGGGCATCTGGGGCTGGTCCAGGAGGGGCGGCTTGTCCTCGACGCTCAGGCGCCCCATGACGACGAGTACGAGGAACAGGGCAGCGCCGGTGATGTAGAGGGTGATGGCGCCCCACGTGTAGGCGGCCATCCGCAGGACGAACGCGACGGCGAGCAGCACGACGCCGACCAGGCGCAGCCGGACGGTGCGTTGAGTGCGGCGTTCCTGACGCTCGGCCTTGACCTTGTCGGAGTCGCCAGCGGCCTTCGCGTCCTTGACGACGTCGCGGTATTCGTTGGCGTTGACGTACTCGGCCAGCAGTTGGAGGCCGAGCCAGCCGCCGCGCAGCGCCCATGGGACGAGCCGCCAGGCGTACTTCGGGGAGCGCACGAGGTGGGAGGCCATGATCCGGCCGCCGCGGCGTGCCTTGTGTCGGACCGTCGCGACTGCGGTGTGCCGGTCGGCGAGCCAGGCCGGGAACACCGGCCGGAGTTCCTGCTCGCCCTGCGTGGGCGCGAGGTCGGCCGGGGTGGGCACGGCGAGTTCGGCGGTGCGGTGTACCCGCTCCACGCCGTCCTCGCCGTGCATTATCTGCGGGTCGGGCTGGGCGGGCCGCTTGGCCCAGTTCATCCGGTCGCACCTGCCGCGATGATGAGGGCGGTGACGAAGAGCCAGGCGACGTGCCAGGACTGGTCCATGGCGTAGGCGCCGGTGCCGAGGTGGTGGGCGTCGTCTCGGCCGGGGCGGGGCTGGCCGAGCTGGTAGAAGTCGCCCTTGCCGGTGCGCTCGGCCAGCGCCTGCAGGGTGTACCGCCGGTCGGCCCAGTAGTGGCTGACGCCGTCCACGGCCAGCGCGACGGCCACGTGGGCGAGGGACGGCCACAGCCCGGTCACCATGGCCAGCGCGACCAGGGCGAGGAACTTGTGCGCGGCGAGCAGCAGCACGTGAGCGAGACAGTGGCGGACGCCCTGTGTGGTGCGGGCGCCCTTGCCGAGGGCCTGGCGGTGGGTTTGGCCGTACCAGTGGTCGCCGAAGCTGTGGGCGGCGTACAGCGCGGCGAAGACGGCGGCGAAGGTCGCGACGGCGGGGCTCATGCTGCCGCTCCTTCCGTACGCGCGTCCGTACCGAACACGGCCTTACGGGCATCGGCGACGGCCTTCTCGCACCACGACCGGCGCCGCCCGCTCCGCGTCATGAGGGCGTCGTAGTTCGGCGTCCACTTCTCGTTCCGCGCAGCGGCGGCCAGGATGTCGGCGGTGATCTCCCGTACGAATACGGATCGGTCAACGAGCTCGGGAGCAGCGGGTACGGGCCGTGTACGGACCACGATCAGCCGCCGTACGGGCGCCGTACGGGCCGCGCCCGGCTGGAAGGTGAACGCCCGGCGCAGCACCCGCACCGGCTCCGGCGCCGGTCGCCTCGTGAACTCAAACCGGCGCGAGATCTGGACTACGGCAGGTGGCGCTTCCGTACGCCGCTCCGTACGGACGACGATCAGCCGCCGCGCCGGCGCCGCCGCGGGCAGCTCCGGCGGGGTGTCCTCGGCAGGGCTTGCCCAGTCGGCCACGCGCCGCCGAGCGAGGAGCGCGTCGGTGCTGCGCAGGGTGTCTATCTTGGCGAGCACCGCCTGCTGCTGGGCGGGGTCGCTGGCGAGGTTGATGTGTTCGACGCCCTGGGCGAGCGCCTTGCGGAACGCGCGCACCGCGCGGCGCTGGCGACGCTCGGAGGCGTCGCCCGCCTGGAGGTCATCCGCCCGTAGGACGGCGAGCGCGATGCGGTTGGTGCGGCGCTGGGCGTCCACCTCGGTGGCCGTGCGGTCGGTGGGCTCGGCGAGCCCCAGCCGTACCAGGATCCGCTCCGGGGTGACCCGCCAGTTAATGCCCTTGGTGCCGCGGATGCGGTGGCGCTCGATGGCCATGCCCCGCTCCCACAGCCACGCGGCCACGAGCGGGGCGGCGAGCCGGAACACGGCCTCGGGCAGCGAGCGGGCGTCCATGCTGGACAGGACGGCGGTGAGCACGGTGAGGGCCCACACGGCGATGCCGTCGATGCCGGCGGAGAAGTTCTCGCGCATGTTGCGGCGGGCGCGTACCGCCGACGTGATGATCGCGACCTCGATGAACGCGAACAGCAGGATCCGCAGCGGCCCGTCGAGGCCGAGGACGTCGCCGGTGAACCGCCACATGCCCTGCGCGGACACGCCGGTGGCGATGGCGGCGGCAACGATCGTGAGTGCGTGCTCGGGAGCGGCGGTGAAGCGGGGCCAGCCCCATCGGTAGAGCCGCCTCAGGATCCAGAGGCCGAGCAGCGTGCCAGCGATCTGGATGCCGAGTTGGATCTCGTCCAGGTAGGGGACGACAAGGTCAGGTAACTCGAATACGTTCATGGTGCGGGCCTCTCATCCAGGTCCGTATGTGTAGGGCCCCCGCCCGGCCTGGCCGCCGGGCGGGTGGTCCCTTGATCGGTTAGAGGTCTTTCGACTTCGCCAGCCGGTGCCGGCGTGCGTGCTCCTCGGTCAGCTCGTCCCACACCTCGCGGGCGCGGGCGTAAATGCCGCGGCCCGTCTCCTCGTAGCCGTCGCCGGCGCGCCGGAGGACGAAGTAGAGGCCGCCCTCGGAGCACCACTCGTAGGCCGAGCAGCACGACAGCTCGATGCTGCGGATGGGTCGCGGGCTGCGGGGCCGGTGCGGCTCCCAGGCCGGCACGGCGGTCACTCGGCCGGAGGCTCGGTCCTGTCCTCGAGGTTGCTGAGTTGTTCGGCGGCGAGGAAGCGCTGATGCGTGTCCCACACCGAGATGAGGATCCTGTTGCGGACGGCCTCTTGCCGTAGCTCCAGCTCGGTGGCGGCGGTGATGGTCTGCCTGCAGCCGTAGTGAAGGGCTCCGGAGCTGAGCGGGTTGGTGTAGCGCGCGTGGAAGCCGTCTGTGTCGGTCCACGTCTCGTAGCGCAGGAGCGGTGCCGGAGGTGGGCTGTCGCTCGTAGGATTCTGCATGGGTCGGACCTCCATCGTCCGATCAAGGGCCCGTCCTGGTGTTAGCGCACCGGTGGCGGGCCCGCCCTTTTCTTTCGAGAGTAGACCAAACGTTGCCCAACATTCGACTACGAAGGGCAACGTTCGCCAACAGGGGCGAGTGATGGGCCACGATGGCGGACATTTACCGTCCGTGCCCATGCAGATCGATCACGAGGGCCCGACGCCGCTCTACCAGCAGCTGGCCGACATCCTGAGGGCGCAGATCGAGAGCGGTGAACTGCCGCCGAACCGGCCGATCCCCACCGAGGTCCAGCTGATGCAGAGGCACGAGCTTGGCCGGGACACGGTGCGGCGCGCGGTGGGCATTCTCAAGGACGAAGGTCTGCTGGTGACGGTGAAGGCTCGGGGGACGTTCGTGGTCGACCGGAGCGCCGCGGGCGCGGGACCAGAGAGCGAGTAGCGCCGGCGTCTCCAGCTCTTCCCGCGGTGAACTGCTTAGTCGTCTTGCCGGGGCATGCCGGGGGAGGCCGGGGCATGCCGCTGCCCGCCCGGGGATCCTCCGGCATGCCCGAGCATGCTCGTGCCGTGGCGATCGAGTTCAGGGCTAACGAGTACCGATGGGTGCAGGTCTACGACGTGCTCAAGGCGCGCATCCTCGATGGCACCTACGCGCCCCACTCGCCGCTGCCGTCAGAGACGCAGCTGGAGCAGGAATTGGGCGTCGCGAAGAAGACGGCGCGAAAGGCCGTTCACCGGCTGCGGGACGAAGGACTGGTGTATACCAAGCCCAATCTCGGGAACTTCGTGGCTGATCATCCCCACGGGGATGAATCGGACGCCTCGAAAAAGTAGGGCCCCCATCTCGAGGTTGTCCGAGAGGGACAGGGGACCATGGTGATTTGGCCGCCATGGTCCCCGCCCCCTTTCGGGGCCGCACCGGCTCGGAATTGCCGAGCCTCGGGATGGACTCTCCGGGCCGGTGCGGCGACCGTGCCCCCACGCCTTGCCGGAGCGTCGATCTCGGATGGTAGCTGACCAATCGCTTGCTGTCACTGCTTGGGGGACAGTTCATCCCCGGTTCGGTCTAGCCCGAAAACGAGCAGCGGGGGTGGCGTCCGGGTGACAGGTCCCTTACCGCGCAGACCTCCAACAAGAGGAAATCGACAGCCACGGATTCAACGCACACATAGAAAAGCCGACCAGCAAAAACGCAGGTCGGCACACACAGAAACGGTCAAAGGATTAAAAGTCCGCAGCTCTGCCAATTGAGCTAACGCCCCTCGCACCAGCAAGGGTACAGAGATTACCGCCCTGTCCGCGACGCCTCCATCACCGGTAAGCCGCCAGGCCCGTCAGCGCCTCCCCCAGCACCAGCGTATGGACTTCCTGGGTGCCTTCGTACGTCAGCACGCTCTCCAGGTTGTTCATGTGCCTGATCACAGGGTACTCCAGGGTGATCCCGTTACCCCCCAAGATGGTGCGAGCCTGGCGGGCGATGTCCAGGGCCGCGCGTACGTTGGCCAGTTTCCCGAAGCTGATCTGCCTCGGATCCAGTTGCCCGGCGTCCTTGAGCTCTCCCAGGTGGAGCGCGGTCAGGCCGGCCTGGGCGGTGCCGACGTACATCCAGGCGAGCTTCTCCTGCGTGAGCTGGAAGGCGCCGATCGGCTTGTCGAACTGGACGCGGGTCTTCGAGTAGTCGACGGCCGCCTCCAGGCAGGCGCGGGCGGCGCCGACGACGCCCCAGATGATGCCGAAGCGCGCCTCCGAGAGGCAGGAGAGCGGGCCGCGCAGGCCGGTGACGCCGGGGAGAGCGGCGGAGGCGGGCAGGCGTACGTCGTCGAAGTAGAGGGACGAGGTGATCGAGGCCCTAAGGGACAGCTTCTTGTGGATCTCAGGGGCGGAGAAGCCGGGCGTGGCGGTCGGTACGACGAAGCCGCGGATGCCCTCGTCGGTCTGGGCCCACACCACGGCGACGTCGGCGATGGAGCCGTTGGTGATCCACATCTTGGAGCCGTTGAGGATCCAGTCGGATCCGTCTTTCTTGGCATAAGTCCGCATGTTGGCCGGGTCCGAACCGTGGTCCGGCTCCGTCAGGCCGAAGCAGCCGATCGCCTCGCCGGCGGCCATCCGGGGCAGCCACTCGTCCTTCTGCTCGTCCGAGCCGTACCGCCAGATGGGGAACATGGCCAGCGACCCCTGGACCGACACGAAGGAGCGCAGGCCGGAGTCGCCGGCCTCCAGCTCGCGGCAGGCCACCCCGTACGAGATCGCGTCCGTCCCCGCGCAGCCGTACCCCTCCAGGTGCATCCCCAGCAGTCCGAGCGAGCCGAGCGCGGGCGCCAGCTCGCGCGCCGGGAAGACGGCCTCCTCGAACCAGTCCCCGACGTGCGGCAGGATGCGGTCGGTGACGAACGACCGGACCGTGTCGCGGATGAGCCGCTGGTCGGGGTTGAGCCGGTCGTCCAGGCGCAGCAGGTCGTCCATCGCGGGTCCTCTCCTCATATAGGGGACTACCAGGGTTCTACCAGGGGCAATCCTGATGTGCGAACACCGGGCCGGCGGGCAGTCTTGAGGCATGAGCGAATACAACGTCAAGAAGCTGCGTCGGACCCACAAGGGCAGGATCATCGCGGGCGTCTGCTCCGGTGTCGGCGAGTACGTGGGCATCGACGCCAACCTGGTGCGGATCGCGCTGGCGATCGCGACGCTGTTCGGCGGGGTCGGCGTCGGGATCTACGCGATCGGCTGGCTCCTCATGCCCGACGAGGAGCACGACACCTCGATCGTCCAGGACCTCATCAACAAGCAGCAGGCCAACAAGGCGGCGACGGACTGGAGCGGCGAGCAGAAGCCGCAGCAGTGATCAGGCGGTGGCCTGGGCACGCACCCGGGCGGGCTTGTCGCGAGACTCGGTCCAGATCATGGCGAGCACGGCCGCGCTGATCACCCCGGCGATCCCCGCCAGCGCGACCACCGGCTCGGGGCCGAGTCTCTCCGCCGCGAAACCGCCCACCAGGATGCCGATCCCCTGCACGGCCATCAGCCCTGACTGCACGAGGCCGAACGCCTGGGCGCGACGTTCGGCCGGTACGCACTGCACGAATGCGGCATTCGCCGCGAGCTGGTACGCCCCGCCGATCCCCGACAGGACCCACGCCGCGAGCACCACGGCCAGCGGCGGCCGGATCGCGGTCACGATCAGCGGCGCGCAGCTCAGCATGGCCATCCAGCCCATGAGCCGCAGCCGCCGCGCCGGCGGCACGAACCTGCTGAACAGGAACGCCCCCACCACCGTCCCGGCCGGCATCGCCGCCATGAGCAGCCCGGTGATCACGGGCACCGGCAGCCCGCCGGTGTACAGCTTGGCCGCGTACGGCGCGGCGATGCCCTCAGGCAGGATGTAGAAGCCGCAGAGCCACGCGAAGAGCACCAGCGTGCGCAACTTCCGCGACCGGAGGACCAGCCGGGCCCCGCCCCTGGTCATCGTCCACATGGACGGCCTGGTGCCGTCGCGGTGGGCGGCGGGGCGGCGGCGCACGCCGGAGATCAGGATCAGCGCCGATCCGAGGAACGTGGCGGCGTCCAGGGCCAGGGCGCGGTACGGGCCCATGGTGGCGATCACCGCTCCGCCCGCCGCGAAGCCGAGCATCTGAACGGCCTGGTTCGTCATGTTCTGGAGAGCCGAGCCCATGACGTACGCGTCGCCTTCGAGCACCTCCGGCAGCAGCGCTGCCCTGGCGGCCGAGAACGGCGCGCTGAGCAGCACCACCAGGAACACCAGCGCGCACAGCACCGGGAACGGCATGCCCGGCATCGCCATCGCGCCCACCAGCACGGCCCGGATGAGGTCGCAGGTCAGCATGACGCCCCTGCGCGCGAACCGGTCCGCCAGCCCGGCCAGCAGCGGCCCGCCGACGATGGAGGGGAGGTAGGTGAGCGCGTACACCGCCGCCGTGGCCAGGGGCGAACGCGTGCGGTCGTAGACGAGCACGGCGAGCGCCACCTGCGCGAGCTGGTCACCGAGGAGCGAGAGGCCCTGGCCGTACCAGAGCGCCCGGAACTCCCTGACGGCGATGACTTCGCGATATGTGACTTGTGGTGCTTCTCCGGCACGGCGATGCCGTCCCGGCGGCCGTCGCGCCCGCATGGCCCCCATTGGACTCCGCTGTGCCTGACTCAGGGTGCTCGCTATGTCACCTAAGGTGCCCGACTGACGGGGCGGGCCGCAACCCAAAGCAGCCAACCAAAAGCAAAGGGTTACCAGCCCAATTCGTGAAGCCTGGCGTCGTCGATGCCGAAGTGATGCCCGACTTCATGGACGACCGTGATGCGGACCTCGTCGACGACGTCGTCCTCGGTGTCGCAAATTTGGCATATCGGATTGCGGTAGATCTCGATGCGGTCGGGCAGGACTGCTGAGTACCAGTCGCCGCGTTCCGTGAGGGGGACACCGGTGTACAGGCCGAGCAGGTGGGGCTCCGGCGGATCATCGACGACAGTGACGACGACGTTACTCATGGCGCGCGTGAGCTCCGGAGGAATCGTGTCCAATGCCTCGGCCACGAGTTCCTCGAACTTCTCCCGCGAAACCTCGATCACAGTTGCCATTCTGCCCCCTCAGTCAGGTAAGCAAGAAGCTGTATGAAGTTCGTACACAGGTCAAAGGCAATCCTTCGATCGCGCGGTGCGAGGATCGCGGCTGTGCTCCTCGTGGCCGCGGTGGGCGCCTGGCTGGGCATTTTCTTCAGCGGCACCGTACGTTCCCAGGTGGGGCCGGTGGAGACCGGGATGTCCCTCCGACCGGCCTGGAACGGCGAGACCGTGGTGGACGCCAGCCCGCTCGGCACCCTCACCTTCCGCACCCACGACGCGCCGCTCCGGCTGCGCATCACGCTGGAGAACATCGACCAGGACCGCGCCAAAGCGCTCCTGGAGGACCCGCGCCTGGCCGACCGCCTGCCGGACGTGATCGAGAGTGACCTCCTGGACGGCGTACGCGCCCTCGTCATCCGTTCACTGCTCTGTGCCGGGGCCGGGGCCCTGATCGCCGTCCTGATGGTCTTCAGGCGCCCGAGAGTGGCTCTCCTGGGGCTCCTGGCGGCCTCTGTGGCCCTTGCGGGCACCGGGGTCCTGGCCGCTCTCACCTTCCGTCCGAGCTCGCTCGTCGAGCCGCGCTACTCGGGGCTGGTGGCCGCGGCACCGTCACTCGTCGGCAGCGCGGAGTCGATCGTCACGAAGTTCGAGTCGTACCGGTCTCAGCTCACCAAACTCGTCACGAACGTCTCGAAGCTGTACGACACGGTCTCGACCCTGCCTCTCTATGACGCCGACCCCAAGAGCATCCGGGTGCTGCACATCTCCGACATCCACATCAATCCCATCGCCTGGAACGTCATCCGCTCGCTCAAGGACCAGTTCGCCGTGGACGTGATCGTCGACACGGGCGACATTTCCGACCATGGCACCAAGGCCGAGAACAAGTTCGTCGACGAGATCAGCACCCTCAAGATCCCGTACGTGTTCGTCCGCGGCAACCACGACTCGATGACCACCCAGAAGGCCGTGGAGAAGCAGAAGAACGCCATAGTCCTGGACAACAGGGCCGAGAAGGTGGCCGGCCTGAACATCTACGGCCTCGGCGACCCGCGCTTCACCCCGGACAAATCCGTCACCGTCGACTCCGACCCGGCGGCACTCGGCCGTTTCGCCCGCTCCCACCTGGCCAAGGTGGGCAAGGCGGACCTGATCGCCGTACACGATCCGGACGTCGGACGTGGCTTCTCGGGCGCGGCTCCCATGATCCTCGCCGGCCACACGCACGAGCGAAAGACGACCATGCTGCCGACGGGCACCCGCATGCTCATCCAGGGCTCGACCGGCGGGGCCGGCCTGCGCGCCCTCGAACACGCCCAGCCCACCCCCGTCCAGGCGTCCGTCCTGTACTTCGACAAGGAGACCAAGCGCCTGCAGGCCTGGGACGACATCACGCTCGGCGGGCTGGGGGAGCAGTCGGTGTACATCCAGCGTCACGTGGAGCCCGACCCGCAACGTATGATTTCCCCAGAGCCAACGAGCGCCCCGTCGCCAACGGGAACGGTCGGCGGCACACCACCATCGCCGGCCGCCGGTCCGCCACTTTGGCATCAAGGGCAATCGTCCCCTATGCTTCAGAGGTCTCCGACGGAAGGCGACAGGGAATCCTGAGCCCCCATCGTCTAGCGGCCTAGGACACCGCCCTTTCAAGGCGGCGGCACGGGTTCGAATCCCGTTGGGGGCACTGCGAGCGCCTGGCGCACCCGCAAAACGGCTGGTCCAAGACCACCGAAGAGCTGGTAAGCTAAGCGAGCGCAAACAGCACGAAACGCAAGACAAGCAAGGTCCTGTAGAGCAGTTTGGAGTGCTCGCCACCCTGTCAAGGTGGAGGTCGCGGGTTCAAGTCCCGTCAGGACCGCTCTGGGTCAGGTAGCTCAGTTGGTACGAGCGTCCGCCTGAAAAGCGGAAGGTCGGCAGTTCGACCCTGCCCCTGACCACCAGCTTTGAACAGCCAAGATGCCCCGAAGCGAAGATCGCTCCGGGGCGTTTTTGTGTCCGCTGACGGCAACAAAGGAAGCGGACGGTCATCTGCAGTCGGGGTGTGAGCACTGGATGAACGGCTGGCAGATCGCCACGGCTGTCGCGCCTATGCATCGCCATGTGACGCCTTGATCCCTTCTTGGCTGAAGTCAGTGACTTCACGAGAGCAAGGGCACGCTTCGACTCACTGAACAGGGGTCGACATCATCAGATAATCTGATTCTATGAAGGTGATGACTGCCACTGAAGCGTCTCGGAGCTTCGCCGCGGTCCTAGACGAGGCGGAGCACGGGGAGACCATCGTAGTGACTCGTGGCGGGAAGCAAATCGCCGTGATCGGCCCTGCGCCCACTGCACCAGGGCGTATGGTCAAGGCGTTTCTGGCCAGAAGGGCGGGGACGCTGGACGCGGATTTCGAGGCTGATGTCGCGGCGGCCCGCGAGGCAATCGACGACGAGATGAGGGGCACGTGGCCCGACGCCTGATCCTGGACACGGGTGTGCTCATCGCAGCCGAGCGGGGCAGGGCGTCCGTGGACGCGGTGATCGAAGACCCCGATGATGTGGCGATCGCGGCGATCACTGTGGCGGAGCTGCTCGTCGGTGTGGAAATGGCCGATGCGGCTCGCCGGCCCAATCGGCAGGCCTTCGTGGATGAAGTCCTGGCGTTGATTCCAGTCGAGGAATACACGACAGACGTCGCCAGAGTCCATGCTCGTCTTATGGCGCATGTTCGACGAGAAGGTCAGTCTCGTGGCGCGTACGATCTCCTGATTGCGGCGACGGCCGCGGCCACCGCGAGAACAGTGATCACAATGGACGCCCCGGCCGCATTCGATGATCTTCCAGGCGTCCGTGCTCAGGTGGTCCCCCGCTGAATGTCGACGGCAACGTCAGCCACCGGTCCTACACGGAAGGCACCACAGGCGGCCCCCCACCTCCTGGTCGCGGCCTGCCAACAGGCTGATTGCTACACCTGAAAAGCGGAACGTCGGCAGTTCGACCCTGCCCCTGACCACCACACTTCACCAGCAAAGATGCCCCGGACGGATATCCGTTCGGAGCTTTTTGATCTCCTCTGACAGCACCAGTGACAGCGACGTCCTGGTTGTCTCCGCATCCCAGAGCCGGACCGCTCAGCGGGAGTCGACCAGCAGCTCCCGCCGCCAGCTCGCCAGGCTACGCCGGCACCGGCTGTTCACCTCGGATCTGGCTGGAAGCGGGACCGCTTGTGCTGTGACCGCATACGTCCGCCGGGTTGTTGACCGCACTACTCTTTCCACGTCTTAGCGCCGAGGGTCCTAGCCGCAGGACTACTTCTGGCGCAGGCTCTCGATTTCTGCAGCCAACACGGCCATGTCGCGCACATGGGTGTAGTACTCGGTTGCATACTCGTCGTCGATCTGCGGGAGGACCTCCTCGGTTACCGACTTCAGCCGCGTCAGGAGAGAGCGGTGCTGTTCGTTGAGCGGGCCTTTGAGGACGTTGGCAGCGCAGCCGTAGGTGTACGCGTCGAGCGTCACCATGTCCCGGTCCCCGATGTCGAGGCCGCGGAAGCCGGGCGGGAACTTCATGGCCCTGTGCTCGGCCATCATCTGCGAGAGCGCGTCGAGCTTCCCTTCCAACATACGGAGATCCTTCCACGGCACGCGGGCATGCCCGAGTGCGGTTCGCGCCATTGGCCCGGACGTCCCGGCACGCCAAGAGCCGGCCCAACCCGTGAACTATCCAGCTAGTACTCCAGTGAGACTTCGCGATCTTGCGGGATTGCCACCGGTCATGATGGTTGCTACAGCGCACGAGTACAGCAACGTCGTCACAGCATCGGGTCGCCTCGTACACCAGCACCCTCCCGGCCAGCCGCACAACCCTTCGACCATGCTGCTGCCGTTGACTCGTCATGATGGGTTCTGAGGGTGAAGCGCATAGGTCATGGTGGAATTTCGGACTACTTCGTGCGCACGGTTACTTCCGCTCGTCGGGCATGGAAAATCAGGCGCAGTATGAAGGTGTCCAGTGTGAACAGGTCGGTACCGTCCCAGGCAAACTGCCTGACCTGTCCCGGCGGGGCATCAGGGTTGGCGTTCACGCAGTCATGGCCCTCCTGGTCCTCGTGCCACTCGACGAGGCGGACGTCCTCGAACCGGAAGACCACGACAGGCGTCTTCGACAGTTCGGGTGGAGTCCACTGCGAGTCGTAGAGAAACTCCAGCTCCAACGTCGGTGGTCTGCCGGGCTCATAGGCCAGGCGCCGGAAGTCGGTGTCGTGGAGGTAGATGTGAGCACCCTCATCGGTCCAGAACTCGTACAGACCTCCGTTGGAAGTGATGCCACGATTGTCCTTGGTCACGCCGGCGAACTCGGTCACTGACATGAGGGCATGGTCCTATAGATCGAAACGATCAAGTGGTCTAGGTGGAGTGGTGACAGCAGCGCTGACAGCACCTCCTCGCACGCGGGCTCACCCCGACCACCGTCCACCACCCTCTGACCGCGGGTTCCCGCTACCTGACAGGGTGGTTGGTCCGCCTGCCCGAAAATCGGTGAGTTCGTGGGCAGGCGGCAGCGAAGCGCTGGGAAAGGGCGGACACGTTCGTGGTCCGCACCTTCGGTTAGAGGCCCAGCGACCGCTACCGGACCGACCTCGGACAGGGAAGGTCGAGCCGGTGCCGGCCCTGATCCCGGAAGATCGGGAGATGTGTGGTTTTCCGAGTGTGCGGGGTTGATCGCCGCAGCGAACGGGGCCGCCGGAAGGCGGCCCCGGGTGCTGTCAGCGGGTGGTGCAGACGGTGCCGTTCAGGGTGAAGACGGACGGGAGGACGTTCGGGCCGGTGTAGTTGCCGACGAAGCCGATCGTGGTCGAGGCGCCGGTGGCGAGTATGCCGTTCCCTGGCTCGTTGACCGCCTTGACCTGCGACCCCTCCTGCGTCCAGACGGCGCTCCAGCCGCTGCCCAGGCTCTGCCACGTTCTCGGCCAGCCGAAGGTCAGGGTCCAGCCGTTGACGGGGGCGCCGTTGTTGGTGATGTCGATGGCGCCGACGTAGCCGCTGGCCCAGTCGGACTGGACGGTGAGCCGGACCGAGCAGGAGCTGGTGGCGGGGGTGCCGGTGGTGAAGGTCACCGGGGGTGAGGGCCAGGACTGCGTGCCGCCGCTGTCGCGGGCGATCACGTTGAGGGTGTACCGGGTGCCGGGCTTGAGGTTGTGGACGGTGAGGCTGGTGCCGGCGGTCTCGCCGAGTTGCTCGGTGACGGCGCCGTTCTGGCGGTGGATCTCGTACTTGGCGATCGGGCGCGAGCCGGGGGCGGCGGCGGGCCAGGTGATCGTGGCGGACCTGTCCGTCACGCCGGTGGCCGTGGGCTGGCCCGGGGCGCCGGGGCGGCCGGCCTGCTGGGTGGTGGGGTGCAGGACGATCGTGGTCAGGGAGAGTGGCGGCAGCGTCTGGGCGGTCGCGCTCCCGGTGGTGGACGTGGTGATGCTCTGGGCGCCGTTGGTGTGGGTCAGCACGGTGGGCGCGCCGGAGGTGGGGGTGAAGCCGGAGTAGCTGATCGCGGCCGGGTACGACGTGTCGGACGAGGTGTTGATCAGCATGACGGCCAGGTCGCCGTTGGGGCGGCGGGCTGCGTGCGCGGTGACCTTCGGCTGGTCGGTCGCGGCGCGGACGAACCGGTCCCCGGGGCGGGCGAACTTGCTCATCATCTGCAGCGCGTAGTACGGGGCGAAGGGCGTGTTGAGCGGCGGCTCACAGACGCTGCCGTCCGAGGTGCACCCGCCGCTCGACAGCAGGCCGAAGTCGCCGTAGTCGGTGTGCCCCTCGACCTCGGTGACGGCGCCGATGCCGTTGTGCACGTTCCACCAGTCGACCGTGAACACCCCGTTGGCCAGCAGCGTCGCATAGGCGTCGGCGGCGGCCAGCGCGCCGGGCTGGGTGTTCGTGCCGTTGCTGCTGCTGCCGGTGTTGAACTCGGTCATCGCGATGCCGATCCGCTCCGAGCCGGGCCCGGCGTATTTGGCGATCTGGTCGCGGGTGAGCTGGATCATGTCGGGGACGTGGCCGGTCCTGTCCAGGGCGCCGGGGTACCAGTGCAGGATGACGAAGTCGATCTTCGATCCGGCGGCGGACAGGACGACCTGGTTCCAGGTGCCGCTGTCGCCCTCGGCGACGATGGCGTCGGGCCAGTTGGCGGGCGTGGTCAGCACCGCGCCGATCTTGATGGTGGGGTCGACCGCCTTCATCGCGTCCGCGTAGGCCACGACGTGGCGGGCGTACTCGTTCGGGCTCTTGTCGGCGTGGTCGTCGGCCTCCCAGGCGGCGCCGTAGTGGCCGTTGCCGTAGTTCTCGTTGCCGATCTCCCAGTACTTGACGCCGTACCCCTTGGTGATGTTGGCGTGCCGGACCCAGGCCGCGGCCTCCTCGGCGGTGCCGGTGCCGTAGTTGGCCGTCACCATCGGCTGCGCCCCGGTACGGCGCACGCCGCGCATGAACGTGTCGAAGTCGGTGTCGGGCGCCACGTACCCGCCGGGGGCGGTGTGGTCGGCCCAGTGGTAGATGTCGGAGTAGGAGCCGCCGGGGTAGCGCAGCAGCTTCATGCCCGCGTCCTTGAGCAGGTCGGCGGTCGCATCGGTGCCCAGGTTCGAGTCCCAGATCGCGTGGTTGGTGCCGAGGCCCGTCTCGGGGACGGCGGCGAGCGCGGCGCGGGCGTTGACGGTCACCGCGACGGGGGCGGGGTCGTCGGCGTACGCGCTGGGGGTGCTCAGGGCGGTCAGCGTCAGCAGGACGGCCAACGCGGCTCGTAAGGGGGTTTTCGGCATCGGCGCACCTCGCCATGAAACGCATGGATAGTGGTATTGCCTCGAAGCATCATGATCATGGGGTGTGGCCTGGCACCCGTCAATTACGGCTGAAACTTTCAGGCCCGGGGCCGGATGCCATGATGGACCGGCCGGGCGTACCGGTTACTCGGACGGACGGACGGACGGGCGGGCGGGCGAGGCTCCATGCGTCGGACACACATCCTCTTCGACTTCTTCGGCACGCTCGTCGAGTACTCGCCCAGCCGGACGGAGCAGGGCTACCACTCCACCTACGCGCTGCTGCGCCGGCTCGGGGCGACCCTGCCGTACGAGGAGTTCCTCGACGGCTGGTCGCGTACCTCGGCCGAGTTCGACCGGCTCAGCGACCTGGACGACCACGAGTTCTCGATGGCCGAAGCCGGCACGGCGTTCCTCGGCCGGGTACTGCCGCACGGGCCGGCCCCGGCCGAGGTCGAGGAGTTCGTCACCCTTTACGTGGCGGAATGGAACACCGGCGTCCACTACCTGCCCGGCCTCGCGGGTCTCGTCGAGGAGCTGTCGGCCGGGCACCGGCTCGCCGTCGTGTCCAACACGCACCTGGCGACGCTCGTGCCGGGGCACCTGGCGGCGATGGGGCTGCTGGAGTCGTTCGACGCCGTGATCACCTCGGTCGAGGTCGGCTGGCGCAAGCCGCATCCGAAGATCTACGCCACCGCCCTCGACGTGCTGGGCATCGAGGCGTCGTCCGCCGTCTTCGTGGGCGACACCTACGGGCCGGACTTCGCGGGGCCCGAGCGCTGCGGCATGGCGGCGTACCTCATCGACCCGTACCGGCGGGCGGCGGTCCCGGAGGAGCGGCGGCTCGGATCCGTGTTCGACCTGCCGGGCCGGCTGCTAGCCTCCGCTCACTGAGCGGATGATCGTGAGGCGGTGCTGAATGGCCTTCAGCCACAACGACCACTACCACGGACGGCTCCTGCGCCTGGTGCCGCGCGGCGCCAGGACAGCGCTGGACGTCGGCTGCGGGACCGGCGGGTTCGCGCGCCGGCTCGCGGGCCTCGGGCTGGAGGTGGACGCGGTGGACCCGGCCGCGGAGGTGATCGAGGCGGCCGGCCCCGCGCCGGGCGTGCGTTACCACCACGCCGACATCACGGAGATGGAGCTGCCCGCGGGCCGCTACGACTACATCTCCTGCCTGGCGAGCATCCACCACGTGCCGTTCGGCACGGTCGCCAGGTTGCGGGACGCCTTGGCCCCCGGCGGCGTCCTGGCCGTCCTGGGCTGCTACTCCGAGGTGTCGGCGACGGACCACGCCTGGTCCCTGGCCGCCATCCCGGTCAACGCGGCCGCCAGGCTCGCGATGGCGGGGCGGGGCACCCCGAGCCCGGCGCCGGTCAAGCAGCCGGAGATGTCGCTGGCGGAGATCCGGCGGGAGGCGGCCGTCCTGCTGCCCGGGGCCACCGTCCGCAGGCTGCTCTTCTGGCGCTACCTGCTCGTGTACGGGCGGTGAGCGTGGAGCTGCTGCTGGCCCGCGTGCGGGCCGCCGGGTTCGAGGCGGAGTCCGTACGCGTGGCTCCCGGCGGCGTGGTGGCGCTGGCGGGCCTGGTGACGCTGCGCGACGGCTCGGAGGTGTTCGCCAAGACGCTGCGCACGGCCGGCTCGGACCTCTTCGAGGTGGAGGCCGAAGGGCTGCGCGCGCTGCGTGAGCTGGGCGGCGTGGCCACCCCCGAGGTGCTGGCGGTGACGCCGGACCTGCTCGTGCTCGAACCGCTCCCGCCGCGCGGCGACGGGGAGCGGTTCTGGGAGGACCTGGCGCGTACGGTCGCCGCCCTGCACACCGCCACGACCGGCGACCGGTTCGGCTGGCACCGGGACGGCTGGCTGGGCCGCCTGCGGCAGGACAACACCTGGGACGCTGACGGGTACGCCTTCTTCGCCGAGCGCCGGATCCTGCGCTGGCTGAGCGAGCCGGAAGTGGCGGCGGCGCTGGACCGCGAGGAGCGCCGCGCGCTCGAACGCCTCTGCGCCGCCCTGCCCGAGCTGCTGCCGCCGGCCCCGCCGGTGCTCACGCACGGCGACCTGTGGCTGGAGAACATCCTCTCCGCGCGGGCGGGCGGCCCGGCGCTGATCGATCCGGCCGTCTCCTACAGCTGGGCGGAGGCCGACCTCAGCATGCTGTGGTGCTCGCCGCGCCCGCCGGCCTCCGAGCGCTTCTTCGAGGTGTACGCGGCCCTGGCGCCCCTGCCGCGCGGCTGGCAGGAGCGCATGCGGGTGTTCCACCTGCGGGAGCTGCTGAGCAGCATCGCCCACGACGACAACGCCAAGGAGTGCGCGCAGGTCGTGCGGGAGACCGTCGCACCCTTCTAGTCGCACCCTTCTGGTCGCGCCCGTCTAGTTGTACTTGTAGAGCCTCGTGGCCTTGCGGCGGCCGTGGTCGAACACCGAGGCGCGGTACATGCTGATGGACAGGTCGCCGTGCTCGGCCTTGCCGCAGGTGCCGACGCCGGCGAGCTGGTGGATCTCGAAGCGGGCGGTCGGGTCGCCGGCGACGAAGTACTCGGCGCGGGCCTGATACTCGTCGGCCGCGGTGTCGCAGGCGTAGATGTGGGTGTTGCGCTCGGAGAAGCAGGTGGTCGCGGCGCCCTTCGTCGAGGTGCACACCCTGGACTTGGCGCGGGCGGCGGCGGGGGTGGTGCGGGTGTCCCGATTAACCGGATATTTCGCGACGTTGCGGACTGTCTTCCAGCGGCCGTACTTGACCCGGCGGTCGCCCTGGTAGAGGGCGGCGCGGAAGGTGACGGTCCTGCCGATCTCGCGGCTGCCGCGTACCTCGCCGTCGCGGCCCAGGTTGTGGATGACGTACTTGGTACCGAGGTAGCCGTTCAGGTAGTACTCGACCGCGGGGTGGCGGCGGTCGTTTGCCGTGTCCTCGATCGTGATGCCGGGCCGGTCGCTGCCGTCAGGGCCCACACACGCCTCCGCGCCCTTGAGCCGGGCGCACACCGGCTCGGCCTCGGCGGTCTCCGTGGTGGACGCCACCGTGGGCGCGTCCAGCCCGGCCGGTCGGGCCGACTCGGCAACGGTGGCCGTCTGGACCGCCGGGCGGGGCGCGACCCTGGCCGCCGCCCCTTCGGCGCTTACCGCGGTGGCCGCCATCACGACCGCCGCGACGAATATCCGTCGTAACGCCACTCCAACCTCACCAGCCTCATCAGTCGCAGTGCTATTGCCCTGATGTGACGCGAAAAATGAGGAGAAGGTTCCGAAATGGTGCCGGTGCGTTCAGCGCGTGTTCACGGAGTTCCCCTTCGCTTCGAGGTCAGGCTCGCCAGCAGGAGGAGCAGCGCGCTCTGTGCCAGCATGCCCGGCGCGAGCGGCGGGGCCGCCCCGACCGACTTCGTCAGCGCGTACCACCACTGGGTGAGCGGCGAGAACGAGTCCCAGTCGGGGTCCATCGCGCCCATGCCGTGGTTGACGGACACGTGCATGAAGACGCCGTACGCCGAGGCCATCAGGACGACCGCCGCGAGCACGCGTACGACGGTGAGCGCGCGCCCGGAGTCGCGCAGGGCGAGCAGCACCAGCGCCACCGCGAGCAGCGCCAGGGCCACCCAGGGGATGAACTGGACGGGGCTCTGCCAGTGGCGTTCGAAGGCGAGCTCGAGGGCGGCGCCCACGATGCCGATCGCGACCAGCGCCAGGAGCCCGAGCCGCAGGGCCGCGGTGCCGGCGGGGGCGAGCCGGCGCGTCGGCCGCTGGGCGGTCTGAGGGGGAGTTGAGGTCATGTGCGGGACCACCGTCCGGTGCGAGGGTCTCTTTCGCCTCCAACGTCTCCGCGCATCCTCAGAGTAGTCTCAGCGAATTCTGAAGATCTGGTGAGAACTCAGGTCGCCTCGCGCCTCAGCACGGCGTCGAACACCTGGGCCAGCTCGGCGGCGTCCTCGCCCGCGTGGTGCGTGTGCGGCACCCCCTCCAGGCCCAGCCGCCGCTTGATCTTCCCCTTGTGCGTCTCCACCCACTCGCAGCCGGTCAGCCCCATCCAGTAGCTCCGCAGGTCCACCCCGGAGCCGGTCACCCCGAACGGGCTCTTCCCGGTGAACCGCAGGAAGTACCAGTGCACGAACATGCCGTCCCACACCGCGGGGGCGGCCAGGAACACCGGCCGCCCGATCTTGCGCAGGCCGTTCACCCAGCGGGCGGCCGCCGCCATCGCCACCTCAGGGGGCGGCGCCTCCCGCAGCAGCCGGTCGCGGTCGAGCCCGGAGACGGCCAGCGCCTCGGGCACGAAGTCGTCGGAGATCGGCCGCAGCTCCGTGTAGAACGTGAGGTGCTCCCGCCCGGCCACGGCCATGCCGAGGGAGATCATGCTGTACGGCCCGGGAATGGGCCCGTCGGCCTCGACGTCCACGGCGACGTACAACTCAGGAAGTTCGGACACGGCCGAAAGAATAGCTGCACGACATCTTCACGACATCCGCACACGGGCCTGGTGGATCGGGTGGGCTGCACGGGGTGTGCTCGGAAGTGACACCGTCTCGTCAAGGGAGGCATTCGTGCGAAATACGCTGGCATGCTCCTGGGGGCGTGCTGAAGAGTGACGTCATGACGGAAAAGAGCCACCATATTCCGCTGGTTTCTCCGGAGTACGCCGAGCGGATTCGCCGCTGGCACGAGAACGCCTATCGCGCGGCCCAGGAGGAAGGCGCCGCGGAGCGGACTTTCCGCTATTTGGGCCGGACCCTCGTGGTGCCGCCCGGCGTGCAGCCCATCACCGGCATGTCGCACCTTCTCGGCGAGGCCGTGCTGGCCGAGGTCAAGGAGGGTGATCGCGTGCTCGACATGGGCACGGGCAGCGGGGTCAACGCCGTCCTGGCCGCCTCGACGGCCGCCGAGGTGCTGGCCGTGGACATCAACCCGCTGGCCGTCGAGACGGCGCGGGCCAACGCCGAGCGCAACGGCGTCTCCGTGACCGTGCGGGAGAGCGATGTCTTCAGCGCGGTCGAAGGCGAATTCGACCTGATCGTTTTCGACCCGCCGTTCCGCTGGTTCGCGCCCCGGGATTTGCTGGAGGCCGCCATCACCGACGAGAACTATCGGGCCCTTACCGAGTTCTTCCAGGACGTCCGGAGCCATCTCGCGCCGGGCGGCCGGATGCTGGTGTTCTTCGGCACCTCCGGGGACCTGGAATATCTGCGGACATTGGCGCGCGAGGCCGGTTTCGCCGCCGAGGTCGTGGCGCGAAAGGGACTCTTACGGGACGGCTGGCAGGTCGATTACTACACATTCCGCATGAGGGTGGGTGCCGCTGGTGGCGAATTGGATTGACCAGCCGATCGTGGATCCCGCCGTCCCCCCGCGGGATCGCCGGCGCATGAGCGGCGCGCCGCTGCTCCTGCTCGGGCGGCCCGACCCCGAGCCGCCGCGATGGGCGCGCCGCCTGTTCGCCGTGGGCGCGGCCTGCGCCGCCGCGGTCGGCGCCGTGCTCGCCGCGGTCGCGTTCGACACCGGCCACGAGAGCGCCGGCCTGGCCGCCATGATGGTCTTCCTCACCTCGCTCCTGTTCGTCGGCGTCTCCCGCCCGAACCTGGGCAGCCGGCTGAGCCGCCAGTACGCCGGCCGCTACGTCATCCCCGCCGAGCTGGACGACCCCGCCCTCGACCTGGTGGCCCGGGCCAGGAAGGCGATCGCGGACGTGTCCGCCTCCCGCGTGCACCGCCGGGGCCTCCTCGACGTCATCGCCAACGACATCGTGCTGCCGGAGCGCCTCTGGGACGTCGCCCGCCTCGTACGCGTCCAGGCCGACCTGCGGGCCGAGCAGGCGGAGGCGATGGAGGAGGTGATGACCCCCGAACTCGCCGCGGTCCTGGAGCCCCAGCGGGAGGCGCTGAGCCGCTCGGTGGCGGCGGTCACGGAGCGGGTGTGGGAGCTGGAGTCGTACGCGGCCCGCGTGCGCGCGGCGGACGCGGCGCTGCGGGCGAGCGATCTGCAGAAGAGCAACGACAGGTACGTCGACCTCCTGGCCCAGACCGGCGACACGGACGGCCTGCGCGCCCTGACCGCCCAGGCCGACATCCTGACCAGGATCCTGCGCGAAGCCATCACCGCCGGCCAGACCCTGGGGGCCACCCGGCCCCCGCCCTGATCCGCGGCCCGCCTACGACGGCCCGCCTACGACGGCCCGCCTACGACGGCCCGCCTACGACGGCCCGCCTACGACGGCCCGCCTACGACGATCCGTCCCGCGTCGCCCGGTCGAAGATCTCGACGAGCTCGTCCGCGCAGCCCTCGGGGTCGAGCCGCTCGGCCACCCCGTCGATGGACGCCCGCAGCACCGTGCTCATCAGCTCGGCGTCGAACTCCCGGAACGCCCCCGCCCGCTGCCCGCCCTCGAACAGCTCCGCCAGCCACCCGTCCGCCGCCTGCTCACCGGTGTTGCAGGCGATCTGCCGCAGCGCCCGTACGTGCTCGGGCCGGGCGGCGGCGAAGTCGAGGCTCGCCCTGATGTACGCCGCCAGCCCCGCCCGCTCCCACCCCTGCGCGCCGGCCGCACGGTTCGCGGCCGCGTCGAGGGCCGGACGCACGAAGGCCGCCGCCTCCGCCAGCACCACCCGGCCCACCGTCGCGAGCAGCTCCTTCTTGCCCGCGAAGTGATAGGAGATCAACCGCTTGCTGCTGAGCCCCGCGTGCGCGCAGATGGCCTCGAACGTCGTCCCCGCGTAACCGCGCCGCGCCAGCACCGCGATCGTGGCCGACACGATCTGGTCCTTGCGCCTCTCGGAAGCCGCGAGGCGCCTCGCGGGCATCTCCATGTCAGCCCAGACTGCCACGTCGACCCCGTGAACACCCCCACCCCCACTTACTCAATGGGATAAGAGAGTGCAAATGTGATCGGTACGGCCCAGCCGTACCGATCACTGAAACCGGAAAAAAGCTCTCACATGTTGATCATGTGGCCGGCCAGCCCGTGGATGGCCTCCTTGACCGCCTCGCCGAGGGTCGGGTGCGCGTGCACGTTGCGCGCGACCTCGTGCACGGTCAGGTCCCACTGCTGCGCCAGGGTCAGCTCGGGCAGCAGCTCGGTCACCTCGGGCCCGATGAGGTGCGCTCCGAGCAGCTCGCCGTGCGTGTTGTCGCTGATGATCTTGACGAAGCCGGCGCTGTCGCCCAGCCCGTGCGCCTTGCCGTTGGCCGTGAACGGGAACTTCGCCACCTTCACGTCATAGCCCAGGTCCCGGGCCTGCGCCTCGGTGTGGCCGAAGCTGGCCACCTGCGGCTGGCAGTAGGTCGCCCGCGGGATCATCACGTAGTCGAGCTCCATGGTCTCCGCGCCGGCGATCGTCTCGGCGGCGATGATGCCCATGGACTCCGCGGCGTGCGCCAGCATCAGCTTGGCGGTGACGTCGCCGATGGCGAAGATGTGCGGCACGTTCGTACGCAGCCGCCCGTCCACCGCGATCGCGCCCCGGTCGGTCAGCGCCACGCCGGTCTTCTCCAGCCCGTAGCCCTCGACGCGCGGCTGGAACCCGATGGCCTGCAGCACCTTGTCCGCCTCGAGCACCTGCGTCTGGTCGCCGCGGGTGACGGTGACCTTGACGGAGGAGCCGGTGTCCTCGATGCCGTCCACGCGGGTCGAGGTCAGCACCTCGATGCCGAGCCGCTTGTAACGCTTGGCCAGCTCGGCCGACACCTCCTCGTCCTCCAGCGGCACGACCCGGTCGAGGAACTCCACGATCGTCACCTTGACGCCGTAGTTGTGCAGCACGTACGCGAACTCCACGCCGATGGCGCCGGCGCCCGCGATGATGATGCTGCCCGGCAGCTCCTCGGTGAGGATCTGCTCCTCGTACGTCACGACCCGCTCCGACAACTGCGTGCCCGGGATCAGCCTGGTGCCGGCCCCGGCGGCGATGATGCAGTTGGAGAAGGTGATCGTCTCGCCGTTCACCTGGATCGTGTTGGCGTCCAGGAACGTGCCCCGGCCGTCGTACTCGGTGATGGCGTTCTTCTTCATCAGGTAGTGAACGCCCTTGACCCGCCCGTCGGCCACCTTGCGGCTGCGCTGGAAGGCCGCGCCGTAGTCGAAGGTGACCTCGCCGCTGATGCCGAAGGTCTTGGCCTCGCTGGTGAAGATGTGGGCGAGCTCCGCGTTGCGCAGCAGCGCCTTGGACGGGATGCAGCCCACGTTGAGGCAGACGCCACCCCAGTACTTCTCCTCGACGACCGCGGTGCGCAGTCCGAGCTGGGCGGCGCGGACCGCGGCCGTATATCCTCCTGGACCCGCGCCGAGAACGACGACGTCATAGTGAGTGCTCATGAGTCGGACCATACCGTCCGGCCGTGGCCGCCCCTGAACTCAGACCTCCACCTTGTACGACAGACTGAGCTCATCAGCGGGAACACCGCGGATTCCCCAGTTGACCTTGGGCATCTCAATGATCGTGATCTCCACGTCCTCGGGGTCGTACCCCGACTTCTCGTAGATCTCCCGGATCAGCGCCCGCTTGGCGTCGTCGCTGCGGCCCGTGAAGCAGACCACCTCGATGATCAGATAGCGCTCGCTCCGCTGCGGGCAGACGAAGTCGTCGGCCTCCAGCAACAGGAACCGGTGGAACCGCTTCTCCTCGGGCAATCCCCACGCGCTCACCAGGCACGACTGGAGCAGGTCGGAGACCTCCCGCTGCCGCCCCGCCCACACGTCCCTGCGCCCGTAAACCTTCACCTGAGCCATGCCGACCCATACTAGGTCGGCCAATATAGAGGGCGTGATCCGCATACTCCTGGCCGACGACGAGGCCATGATCAGGGCGGGGGTCCGGGCGATCCTCCAGTCCGACCCCGAGCTGGACGTCGTGGCCGAGGCGGGCGACGGCAGGCAGGCGGTGGACCTGGCCATCAGCCACCGCCCCGACGTCGCGCTCCTGGACATCCGCATGCCCAGGCTCGACGGGCTGGCCGCCGCGGCCGAGATGCGCAGGGTCGCGCCGGGCACGGCCGTGGTGATGCTGACCACGTTCGGCGAGGACGACTACATCGCCAAGGCGCTCGACGTCGGGGCCAGCGGGTTCCTGCTCAAGTCGGGCGACCCGCGCGAGCTCATCGCCGGGATCCACGCGGTGGCCGACGGCGCGGCGTACCTGTCGCCCAAGGTCGCCCAGCGCGTCATCAGCCAGCTGGCGGGTGGCCGGATGGCCAGGGGCGCGGTGGCCCGCGACCGCATCGAGGCGCTCACCGAGCGCGAGCGGGAGGTCCTCGCCCTGGTCGGCGCCGGGATGTCCAACGCGGAGATCGCCCGCGAGCTGCACATCGTGGAGGGCACCGTGAAGGCGTACGTGAGCGCCATCCTCACCCGCCTCGACGTACGCAACCGCGTGCAGGCCGCGATCATCGCCCACGAGGCCGGCTTGGTAGCCTGACCCGTGATGTATCACCTCGTGTTCTCGCAGGTCTTGCGGCGTTTCGACGCCGAGGCCGTGCACCGACTCACCGTGAGCGCCCTGGCGCTCCTCGCCCGGCTGCCGCTGCTCAAGCGGCTGCTGCACCGGGTGCTCGCGCCGCGCGACCCGGCCCTGCGGGTGACCGCGTTCGGCGTGCACTTCCCCGGGCCGCTCGGGCTGGCCGCCGGCTTCGACAAGGACGCCGCCTGCGCGGAGGCCGTCGCCGCGCTCGGCTTCAGCCACGTCGAGGTCGGCACCATCACCGCCCACGGCCAGCCGGGCAACCCGCGCCCCCGCCTGTTCCGGCTGGTGCGGGAGCGGGCGGTGATCAACCGGATGGGCTTCAACAACTCCGGCGCGCTCGCCGCCGCCCGCCGGTTGCGCCGCCCGCGCGGCGTGCCGGTCGTGGTCGGGGTGAACATCGGCAAGACCAAGGTGATCCCGGAGGCCGAGGCCGCGGCCGACTACGTGGCCAGCGCCAAGGCCCTGGCCCCGCTGGCCGACTACCTGGTGGTCAACGTCAGCTCGCCCAACACGCCCGGGCTGCGCAACCTGCAGGCGGTCTCGCTGCTGCGCCCGCTGCTCACCGCGGTCAAGGAGGTGGCCGACGCCACGCCCCGCCGCACCCCGCTGCTGGTCAAGATCGCCCCCGACCTGGCCGACGAGGACGTGGACGCGGTCGCCGAGCTGGCCATGGAGCTGGGCCTCGACGGCATCATCGCCACCAACACCACGATCAGGCACGGCGGCGAGACCGGCGGCCTGTCGGGCCGGCCACTCAAGGGCCGCTCCCTGGAGGTCCTGCGGCGCCTGCGCGCCAAGGTCGGCGACCGCCTCACGCTGGTGTCGGCGGGCGGGGTGGAGGACGTGGACGACGTCTGGGAGCGCATCCTCGCGGGCGCGACCCTGGTCCAGGGCTACACGGGCTGGATCTACGGCGGCCCCTTCTGGGCCGCGCGCATCCACCGGCAACTCCAGCGCCGCGTACGCCGCCACGGCCTCAAGTCCATCACGGAGGCCATCGGCCGCACGGCGTGACGCCCGAACCATCTCCTATCGTGGGACGAATGATCGAACAAGTGGTGCTCGCGGGCGACGTCACACTCCGCCCGGCGACCGAGCACGACGCGGAGCCCCTGCTCGCCGCCTACCTCCGCAACCGCGACCACCTCAAGCGCTGGGAGCCCCGCCGGCCCGAGGAGTTCTACACCCTGCCGGGCCAGGCCGAACGCCTCAAGAGCCTGCTCGCGCAGCAGGCCGCGGGCCAGGCGGTGGCGTGGGTGCTCGCCGACGGCGACCGCGTCGTGGGCCGCATGACGCTCAGCAACATCGTCCGGGGCCCGTGGCTCAGCGCCGACCTCGGCTACTGGACGGACGCCGGCTACACCGGCCGCGGCCTGGCCACCAGGGGCACGCAGGAGGTGTGCCGGCTGGCCGACCAGGAGCTGGGCCTGCACCGGATCGCGGCGAGCACCCTGGTCGACAACGTGGCCTCCCAGAGCGTCCTGCTCAAGTGCGGCTTCGAACGGTACGGCACCGCCCGGCACTACCTCGAGATCGACGGCCGCTGGCAGGACCACCACCTGTTCCAGCGCATACTCAACGACCGCCCGGCCTTCTAGGCGTCACATGCTGGGCCGGGTCGACTCGGCGTCGTGCGTCATCTCGTCGATGCGGGCCATCACGTCCACGACCCGTACCCCGCTGGGCCGGTGCGGCCGCCGCCGCTGCCAGGGGTGCGGCCCCGCCTGGGGACGATATTCGACGCCGATGGCGTCCAGCCGCCCGAGGTGCCCCGCCAGCCGGTCGTCGAACCCCGACGGGCCGGGGCCCGCCCAGGCCACCTCCGCCAGCGCGCAGGCCCGGGGCCACAGGCGGTAGTCCACCGTGCGCGCGTCCGGCACCCGCTCGGTCCAGAGCTGCGCCTGCACGCCCATGACGCGCGCCCGCTCCGCCTCCGTCCAGTCGCCCGGCGCCGGCTCGAACGCCGCCACGTCCGCCACCGTGATCGCGTCCCCGATGGCCATCGGCTCGTCGGGGGAGGAGGCCTCGGCGTAGTCGAAGTACAGCGGGAACACCGGCGTCGCCACCACGTCGTGCCCGGCGGCGGCCGCCCGCCGGCCCACGCCCATGCCGCGCCACGGCATGACGATCGTGTCCTGCCGCAGCCCGCCGCTGACGAACGCCTCGTCCCACACCACGGCCCGCGCGCCCCGCTCGGCCAGCGCGTCCGCCAGCCGCCGCAGGAACCACGCCTGCAGGTCGTTGGCCGTCTCCAGCCCGAGCGACGCGCGGTAGGCGCCGATCTCCGCCGAGGCCGCCCAGTGGTCGAGCACGACCTCGTCGCCGCCGATGTGCACGTACGGGGCCTCGCCCAGGGCGCCGATCAGCTCGTCGAAGATCGTGGTCAGGAACTCCACGGTCGGCGGCAGCGGCGACAGGATCGCGGGGGAGATGCCCCAGCGGTCGAGCACGTCGTGCCGCTCCCCGGTGGCCCCGAACGCCGGGTAGGCCGCCAGGATCGCCGACGCGTGCCCCGGCACGTCGATCTCGGGGACGATCGTGACGCAGCGGGAGCGGGCGTACGCGCCCATCTCGGCCAGGTCGTCGAGCGTGTAGTAGCCGCCGTGCGGGACGTCGTCGTACGCGTCCGGCTCGCGGTAGTAGTTGGTCGCCGTCCGCGGCCGGTGCGAGGACACCTCGTGCAGCAGCGGGTAGGCCCGGCTCTCCACCCGCCACCCCTGGTCGTCCACCAGGTGCAGGTGCAGCCGGTTGAGCTTGTGCATCGCCATCAGGTCGATCAGGCGGAGGATCTCCCGCTTGGGGAAGAAGTGCCGCGCCACGTCCAGGTGCAGCCCCCGCCAGGCGAACCGCGGCGCGTCCTCGATCCGCACCCCCGGCACGGGCCACGACGTGGCCTCGGAGAACCGGTAGGAGGCGTCGGGCAGCAACTGGTGCAGCGACTGCGCCGCGTAGAACGCCCCCGCCCGCCCGCCGGCCACGATCTCCACGCCCCGCGACCCCACAGCCAGCCGGTACGCCTCCTCGCCCAGCCCCGGATCCCGCCGGACGTCGATCTCGCCCGAGTCGCCGGGACGGAGGTCGAGCCCGGGAAGCGCCGGGCGTACGGCGTCGACCAGGTCGCCGGACACCGTCGCGCCCGAGGTCAGCACGTAGGAAGCGGAAAGATCAGCGAGCAGCTCTGGACGAGGAATCATGCTTCGAGATAGTGCTGCAATCCGTTCGCCAGCGCCAGGGCGATCTTCTGCCGGAACGCCGGGCTCTGCAGCTTGGCCGCGTCACCGGCGTTGCGCATGTTGCCGGTCTCGATGAAGACCTTCGGCACCGTGGACAGGTTGAGCCCGCCGAGGTCGTTGCGGTAGTCGAGCGCCTTGCGGCCGATGTAGGTGGAGTAGGCGATCCCCGTGCCCTTCCGGTACGCGTCGCGCACGGCGATCCCGAGCTCGCTGGAGGCGCCCACCACCTTGTCCACCGGCCCGTTGATCTTCTTGGGCATGATGACGTGGAAGCCGTGGTTGCCCGGCGCGGAGCCGTCGGCGTGCACGGAGATCGCCGCGTCCGCCTTGGCCTCGTTGCCGATCGCGGCCCGCTCGGTGATGCACGGGCCCACGCCGTTGTTGCTGGTCCTGGTCAGCTTGACCGTGGCGCCCCGGCGTTCGAGGATCCTGACCATCCGGTTCGAGACGTCCCACGTGAAGGCGGCCTCGCTGTAGCCGCTGTTCGTGGAGGTACCGGTCGTGTCGCAGGCCTTCTTCTGGGTCAGCACGTCGACCTGGCGGTTGATCACCTTCGGGTTGCGGTAGTTGGCGCCGTTGTGGCCGGGATCGATGACGATGACCTTGCCGTCGAGCGGCTTGGCCGCCGGCGGCGCCCCCTTCGCGGTGGCGGAGGAGGGAGAAGCCTGCCCCGCCGCGGTCGCGGGGGCGGCCTGACCTGCCGCGGCGCCACCGGAGCCGGTGCCGCCACACGCGGAGGCGATCAGGCCGCAAACGGCGAGGACTGTGGCTGGTAGAGCACGCATGCCGTCCAACTTACGGCAAACCAGGAGCTCAAGCCCGTCTTATGCCAAGCGTGGCGCAGGGCGCCAACCGTACGTCCTCACCAGACGTGTTCGCCGACCTCCTGCCGTTCGAGCAGGGCGGCCAGCTCCCGCGCGTCCTCGGCGTCGAGGCCGAGAACGACGCGGGGGCGGCCCCACGGATGGTCGAGCGAGTGGGCGACATAGCTGGCGACCGACTCCGCGCCGCCATCGGTGCCCCGCCCCCTGCCCGCCCGCCAGTGTCCCCAGGCGCGTTCGAGTTCGGCGGCCGCGCGCTGGGCGCAGGACACCAGTTCCGGATCACGCATGACTGTTCCCCCTGGATCAGATCGTGACCGGACCGAATCCGGCCACAATTAGCATGACCCTGACGAGTAAACCGCCGTGCGGCCGCGCCTCCACACGGCTTGACCCAGCTTTAACCGGCTCTTAGACCGGACCCGTGCTTCGTCGCACGATCAGCTCAGGACGCACCTCCCGCAGGCGCGCGCCCTTGGCCGGATCTCCGATCCGGTCGCTCAGCAGCGCGGCCGCCGACCTGCCCATGGTCCGGCGAGGCTGGTCGACCGAGGTGAGCGAGATCTGGCGGGAGGCCGACAGGTGCGTGTTGTCGTAGCCCACCACCGAGAGGTCTTCGGGGACGCGCAGGCCCAGCTCGCTGGCGGCGGAGAGCACGCCGAGCGCGACCACGTCATTGGCGGCGAAGATCGCCGTGGGCCTGGGGTCGCGGCTCAGCAGCGCGATCGCCGCCTCCCTGCCGCCGTCCTCGGTCGAGTCCGCGGCCTCGACCATGATGTACGGCGCCAGCGAGTGCCTGCGCATCGCCACGAGATAACCCTCGCAGCGCGACGACCGCCGGCCCTCGATGTGCGCGATCCGCTTGTGGCCGTGTTCGACCAGGTGGTCGATGGCCAGGCGGGCGCCGAGCTGGTCGTCGTCGACCACGATGTCGACGCCGTCGAGCTCGATGTCACGTTCCCCTACGACGACGGTCGGGGTGTAGGCGGTGGCCTCGATCAGCGTCTCGCTGGTCGGAGCGATGCCGAGCAGGACCAGCCCGTCGACCCTGAGCTCGAGGAAGGCCTCCACGGCCTCGTCCTCGAACGCGGGGTCCCATTGGCTGTTCCCGATCAGCATGCGCAGGCCGTCGCCGTGCAGGCTCTCCTGCAGACCGTCGAGGAACTCGGCGTAGAACGGGTTGTGCAGGTCGGCCACGAGCGCGCCGACCAGATGCGTACGGCCTTCCACCAGGCTCCGCGCGACCGCGTTCGGCCGGTAGCCGAGCTCGCGGGCGGCCTGCAGCACGGCCTGGCGCCGGTGCTCGCTCACGTGCGGGGATCCGCGCAGCACGAGAGAGACCAGCGATTTGGACACGCCGGCTCGTTCGGCGACGTTACGGATGGTCGGTCTGGGCCGAGGCAGTGCGTCTACCTCTCTGAGCTCAGCGATGGTCGAAGTGTTGACGGGCGGTCCTGACATGTGTCTCCCCCGCGATGCGGATATGGGCACCTGTCTGACCAAACGATCGAGTTAGCCGCAGGGTACGGCCTTCGTTACGGATTGGCTTAACCTCCGTCCCCAAAGGCGGATATTGACTGCACAGTCGCACGTCAGCTATTGGGCACGGCGTCGGATAATGTGCAGGTGTGACACCCGGGAAGTCAGCCGAGACGGCACGGCCGGCACGGCGCAGGCTCAGCGTGGACCGGCGTCGGGAAGAGCTCATGGCGGCGGCGCTGGAGCTGTTCAGCACCCGCGACGCGGAAGACGTCTCGATCGACGACGTGGCCTCGGCGGCGGGAGCTTCGCGGGCCCTGGTCTATCACTACTTCGGCGGCAAGCAGGAGCTCTACGTGGCCGCGCTGAGGAGCGCGGCGGATCAGCTGGAGTCCCGGCTGCGCCCGCACGAGGGCGGCCGGCCGCTCGACGAGCTGGCCTCCGGGCTCAAGCGCTACTTCGACTTCGTCGAGGAGCACGCCGCCGGCTTCGCCGCGCTGCTGCGCGGCGGCCCGGCCAACAGGACCGGTGAGGTGGGCGAGATCGTCGACGGCGTGCGCCGACGGTTGTTCCGCCTCATCCAGAAGCAAATGGGCGTCGAAGAGCCGAGCCCGGTGCTTCGCACGACTCTGCGGTCGTGGATCGCCTCCGTCGAGACCGCCGGCCTCGACTGGCTGGAACATCGCGACATCGAGCGCCCGACCCTCGAGAAGCTGCTGGTCGAGCACATGGTCGCGCTGCTCGGTGTCGCCGCCGCCCACGACGGCGACGTCGCCAGGCTGCTCGATCAGCTGGCGTAGCGCCGGAAGAGCCGGCACGGCGACGGAAGCGGTGGGAAGAGTGGCGCCGGGCGGGCGGCGCCAACTTCCCGTGCGACGTCAAGTCGTCACAGCGGTGGACCCGGCCCACTGACGGCCTGGTCCACCCCTTCAAACCCCCCTGAGGTCCGTGACGACCCTCCAGCTACTCGGAACGCTGCTGCGGAATCCCCGCGAGCAGTGCGCGAACCTCGGTCTCCCGGTAACGCCGATGACCGCCGAGGGTACGAATCGACGTCAACTTGCCCGCCTTGGCCCACCGCGTAACGGTCTTGGGGTCGACCCTGAACATGGTCGCGACCTCAGCGGGCGTGAGCAGTGGCTCGGCCTCGGGTGTACGAGCTGACATTTGTGCGGCCTCTCCTCCGTGTGGACCGGCTTAGCGATCCTGTGACTGCCTTTGCGCGTGTCACGGATGTCCCCCTATGGCGCAGAGCGTGCGGCTTTTCTGAGCCATATGCGGCATCACCCGATGTGACCATACCGCCACGCAGAGCGATTGGCGAGCCCTTCTTTGACCCAACTGCCCGCCCCCGTGGCGATGTCACGCTCGGTGATTCTAGCGACACGGTTCGTGGTATCGCAGTGAAAACGGCAAACTACTCAGTTCGCAGAAGAGAGCAGCCGCGAGACGTGACCTACTCATGCAGGTCAGACGGCCGTATTGGGGTTCAGTTGGCAGATTCCAGCAGTTGCATTGACTTCCACCGCAGGATGACCCTCTGGTACATGGCGTAGGCAAGTTCTTCTTGACCCGTGTCCAGGCCCGTCAGGGCCGCCGAGAGCTCGGCGACGGACTGGTCGGCCTGCAGCGCGTCGTCGTCCATGAGGTGCACGAGCCCGCCGTAGTCGAGCTCCACCAGCGAGTGCGGGTGGAACTCCTCCAGCCACCTGGCGATGTCCTCCACGTCGAAGTTGGCCGAGACGTCGCCCAAGTGGCGGCGCAGCACGTTGAGCGCGCGGGCCGCCCGCCTCCTGGCCTGTGCCATGGAGGTGACGTAGATCAGATTACGCCCCGTAGTGGTGGTCACGTCCTGTCCCGGGTTCGCGGAGCCGAGCACCAGCCAGCGCTCGTTTCCATCAAACGGCACGAACCACGATGGCGGCACATGCCACGCCGTGGTGCGAATGTGCGTGCGCAACGCGGCCGAACCGGCCTTCCGCTTGTACCGGTCGAAGTCGTCGGCCGTCTGGTCGGCGATCGTCTTGGGCACGAGATGGTCCATCAGTTTCACAGGTGTGGTGCCACGAAGCCGTGAGAACGCCAGCCACGAACGCAAACGGGTCTGCCAAGGACACACGTACAGGCGATCCTCAACACGCCGTAGATAGGCGTTGGGGCTCTCCTGGGCGGGAACGGGTTGAGGGGGCATGCCGAGCAGGCGCATGACGGACTCGCCATGCTCCGCATTGAGCGCGTTCGCGCGCCGAGGGCGATCACGCGAGTCGGCATAGTCGGCCCACACCTTGCGCTCGGACTCGGCGAACGCGGTCAGTGGCTCATAGACACGGAGGTAGGCGGCATAGGGCAGCACGGAGGCATCGTGTCACGAAGCGAACCTGCGTGCATCGTTGTGGCTTACTACTCTGTGAGGTGATCTCCGCCCGCGACGGAGCGGCGGACCGGACAGGGAGTCACTACCGTGACCGACGTCTTCGGAGCGTCCCACAAAGACGCCCACGAGCAGGTCGTTTTCTGCGCTGACGAGCAGAGCGGCCTTCGAGCCATCATCGCCATCCACAACACGGCGCTGGGCCCGGCCCTGGGAGGCACGAGGTTCTATCCGTACGAGAGCGAGCAGGCGGCCCTGGCCGACGTGCTCAACCTGGCCAAGGGCATGGCCTACAAGAACGCGCTGGCCGGCCTCGACCACGGCGGGGGCAAGGCCGTCATCATCGGCGACCCGGCCCGCGACAAGAGCGAGGCGCTGCTGCGCGCCTACGGCAGATTCGTCCAGTCGCTCGGCGGGCGCTACATCACCGCCTGCGACGTGGGCACCTACAGCGAGGACATGGACGTCATCGCCCGCGAGTCGCGCTTCGTGACCGGCCGCTCGCTCTTCCACGGCGGCGCGGGTGACTCCTCGATCCTCACGGCGTTCGGCGTGTTCCAGGGCATGCGGGCCTCGGCCGAGCGGGTGTACGGCACGCCGTCGCTGCACGGCAGGCGGGTCGGCGTCGAAGGGGTCGGCAAGGTGGGTCACCGCCTGGTCGAGCTCCTGCGCGAGGACGGCGCCGAGGTGGTGATCTGCGACGTGAACCCCAAGGCGGTGGAGCGGGTGCGGCTGCGCCGTCCCGAGGTCGACGTGGTGGCCGACGCGCGAGCCCTGATGACGTCCGACATCGACGTCTTCGCGCCCTGCGCGCTCGGCGGCGCACTCGACGACGTCACGGTGGCCGGGCTCCGGGCGAAGATCGTCTGCGGCGCGGCGAACAACCAGCTCGCCCACCCCGGCGTCGAGAAGCAACTCGCCGAGCGGGGGATCCTGTACGCGCCCGACTATGTCGTCAATTCCGGAGGCGTGATCCAGGTCGCGGACGAGATCGAGGGCTTCGACATGGATCGTGCCAGGTCGAAGGCGACCCAGATCTATGACACGACTCTGAAGATCTTCGGGATCGCGGCCGACGAGGGCGTTCCTCCCGCGGTCGCAGCGGATAGGCTGGCCGAGCGCAGAATGTCGGAAGTCGGGCGTATTCGGGGCATTTGGCTAGGCCACTGACGCCCCGCGCCCATACGACGTACCGAGCTGGGCACAAAACAGGTACGGTAATAGGCGAACGATAGGCTGACGCCCAAAGTCAGGCGGCGTCAGTGTGTGGTGCGTTAGCGACGAGGGGTCGGGGACGACCCCACACGAGGGGGTCGAGCCAATGGGGCGCGGCCGAGCAAAGGCCAAGCAGGTCAAGGTTGCTCGCCAGCTGAAGTACAACAGCGGTGGCACGGATCTTGACCGTCTTCGCGACGAACTCGGGGTCGGAGACTCCAGCCGCAATGACGACGCCGACGACCTCAATGATGAGCTGGCGGATCGCTATGCCGATTACGCCGATGACTATGGGACCGGAGACGACGACGACGGCCGTACGTCCGGTCGCCGATAGCCGTTTCGGTTGACGTGGCCGAGGACCCGGCGAAGGATGCCGGATCCTCGCTCACGCTCGTCGGGCCCCACGGGTAACCGTGGGGCTTTCGTCACGTGGTCGGGCGGTTGAGGAAGGCCTCGATGGCAGGGGCGATCTCGGGCAGCTTCTCCTCCAGCGCGAAGTGTCCCGCGTCGAACACGCGCACCTCCGCCTCGGGCACGTCCCGCCGGTAGGCGTGGGCGCCCGGCTCGAGGAAGATCGCATCGCCCCGTCCCCAGAGCACCAGCGTGGGCGGCCGGTGCCGGCGCAGCCATGCCTGCCAGGCGGGATAGAGCCGCACGTTGCTCCGGTAGTCCAGCGCCAGGGCGAGCTGTGCCTCCTTCCGCCCGGGCAGGTCCAGGAAGTGCTGGTCGAGCGTCCATCCGTCGGTGAGACCAGCGAGGGGTCTGTGGTGCCGTCCTCGTACTGGGCGCGCGTGGCGGGCAGGGTGAACAGCCCGCTTAGTTCCTCGGCCGGAGCGTGGATCGTCCTTCTGGCGAGCTCCGACAGCCCCTCGTCGTAGGCGTTGGCGTTCTGCACGATCAGCGCCGAGATCCACTCCGGGTGCCGCGTGGCCAGCCGGAACCCGACCGGCCCGCCGAAGTCGAAGGCGTACAGCACGAAGGGCGCGAGCCCGGCCTGCTCCACGAACCCCTCCATGACGTCGGCGAGCCGCTCGAAGGAGTAGGAGAAGCCCTCGGGTGCCCGCGTGTGCCCGAACCCGGGGTAGTCGGGCGCGATCAGCCGGTGCCGGCCGCCGCCCAGCGCGTCCATGAGCCGCCGGTACTGGTGCGACGCCGACGGGAATCCGTGCAGCAGCAACACCGGCTCGCCGTCGGCGGGCCCGGCCTCCCGGTAGAAGACCTGTACGCCGCCGACGTCCACGAACCCATGCCGGACCTGCGGAATGTCCATGTCACATGCCTCTTTTCGATGAGGAGGCATTAGTTATAGCGCGAGTTCTACCTAATGTGTCAATCCACGCATGTAGCATTAGGCCATGGAGTTACTGACGGGTGAGCCGCTGGCGCTGGATCTGGTGAACACGCGTGCCCGCCTGCCCTCGGGGGCCGACTACGACGCCCTGGACGAGGTGGACGACTTCCACGCGTGGCTGGAGCGGCAGTCCGGCCGGCTCACGGCGCCCGGGGCCCGTCTCGGGCCGCCGGACCTGGCCGCGGTGCGTGACCTGCGGGGGCATGTGGCGGCCACGCTGGAGGCGGTGCGGCAGGCGACCCCGCCGCCGCCCGGATCGGTGGCCGCGCTCAACGAGGCTTTGCGGGGCGCGCCGGCGTACCCGTGCATGGAGGCGCGGGGCGCCGTGCTCGCGCGCGGCAGCCGGCGGGACGGCACGCCGCTGACCCGCCTGCTGACGGAGCTGGCCGAGGCCGCCCTGGCCCTGCTCACCGACCCGAACGTGGGCAAGGTGCGAGGCTGCGAGGCGCCGGACTGCCGGATGCTCTTCCTCCCGGCCCACCCGCGCCGCCGCTGGTGCTCACCGGACCTGTGCGGCAACCGGGTCCGCGTGGCCCGCTATTACCAGCGTCACAAATCCACGTGACCCGCCCGTGGACGGGCGGCGGCAGCGCGTGCTGACGCCTGAGGTCAGCGGTAGCGGGCCTGGCCCCCGCCGGGGACGATCTCGCCCAGCACCCAGGCGTCCAGGCCCCGGCCGGCCAGCACCCTGATCGCCTCGTCCGCCGAGTCGGCGGCCACCACGGCGGCCATCCCGACCCCGAGGTTGAACGTGCGGTCCATGTCCCGCTGGGCGATCCGGCCGTAGCCGGCCAGCACCCCGAAGATCGCGTGCGGTGTCCAGGAGGCCCGGTCCAGCAGCGCGTCGAGGTGCGCGGGCAGCGAGCGCGAGAGGTTGTTCTCGATGCCGCCGCCGGTGATGTGCGCGAAAGCGTGCACGTCGACCGCCCTGGCCAGCTCCAGGCAGTCGAGCGAGTAGATCCGGGTGGGCTCCAGCAGTTCCTCGCCCAGCGCCCGCCCCAGCTCGGGCAGCACGGTGTCGAGGGAGAGCGAGGCCTCGCGCAGCACGTGGCGCACCAGCGAGTAGCCGTTGGAGTGCACCCCGGAGGACGCCATCCCCAGCACCACGTCACCGGCGCTCACCCGCGACGGGCCGAGCATGGCGGAGGCCTCCACCACGCCGGTCCCGGCGCCCGCAAGGTCGTATTCGTCCGGCCCCATCGCCCCCGGGTGCTCGGCCGTCTCTCCGCCCACCAGCGCGGCCCCGGCCAGGCGGCAGCCCTCGGCCACGCCGCCGACGATCTCGGCGATGCGCTCGGGCACCAGCTTCCCGCAGGCGATGTAGTCGGTCATGAACAGCGGCTCGGCCCCGCAGACCACCAGGTCGTCGAGGACCATGCCGACCAGGTCGATGCCGATCGTGTCGTGCTTGCCATACCGCTGGGCGATCATGACCTTGGTGCCCACGCCGTCCGTGGAGGAGGCCAGCAGCGGGCGCCGGTAACGCAGCAGGGCCGAGGCGTCGAACAGGCCCGCGAAGCCGCTGGCGTCGTCGACCACCTCGGGCCGCCGGGAGCGCGCCACCTTGTCCTTCATCAGGGCGACGGCACGCTCCCCGGCCTCGATGTCGACCCCGGCAGCCTCATAGGTGCTCACGCTTTGCTCTCCAACACGAACTTGCCCACGTTGTCCTGGTCGATGGGGATCGGGTACGAGCCGTCGAAGCAGGCCCGGCAGAGGCGGTCGGCGGGGATGGTGGTGGCCTTGGTCAGGCCCTCCAGGGAGATGTAGCCGAGCGTGTCGGCACCGAGCGAGGCCCGGATCTCCTCGACCGTCAGCGAGCCCGCGATCAGCTCCGCCCCGGTGGCGAAGTCGATGCCGTAGAAGCACGGCCAGGCCACGGGCGGGGAGGAGATGCGTACGTGCACCTCGCGCGCCCCCGCCTCGCGCAACATCCTGACGATCGCCCGCTGGGTGTTGCCGCGCACGATCGAGTCGTCCACGACCACCAGCCGCTTGCCCTCCACGACCTCGCGCAGCGGGTTGAGCTTGAGCCGGATGCCGAGCTGGCGGATGGTCTGCGAGGGCTGGATGAACGTGCGGCCCACGTAGGAGTTCTTCACCAGGCCCTGGCCGTAGGGGATCCCGCTCTCCTGGGCGTAACCCACGGCGGCGGGGGTGCCGGACTCCGGCGTGGGGATGACCAGGTCGGCCTCCACCGGGTGCTCGCGGGCCAGCTCGCGGCCGACCTCGACCCGGGTGACCTGCACGCCGCGCCCGGCGATGGTGGTGTCGGGGCGGGCGAGGTAGACGTACTCGAACAGGCAGCCCTTCGGCTCGGCCAGCGCGAAGCGGCGGGACCTGACGCCGCGCTCGTCGATGGTGAGCAGCTCGCCGGGCTCGATCTCGCGGACGAACGTGGCACCCACGATGTCGAGCGCCGCCGTCTCGGAGGCCACCACCCAGCCGCGCTCCAGGCGGCCCAGGACCATCGGGCGGATGCCCTGCGGGTCGCGGGCGGCGTAGAGGGTCTTCTCGTCCATGAAGACCAGCGAGTAGGCGCCCTTGACCTGCGGGAGCAGCTCGGCGGCCGAGTCTTCGATGGAGCGGCTGCGGTCCTGCGCGAGCAGCGTGGTCAGGACCTCGGTGTCGGTGGTGGCGCGGGTGGAGCCCGGTGCCAGGCGCTGGGCCAGCTCAGGGGTGTTGATGAGGTTGCCGTTGTGGGCGAGCGCCAGGCCGCCGACGTCGGTGGAGCTCAGCGTGGGCTGAGCGTTCTCCCACACGCTGGATCCGGTCGTGGAGTAGCGGCAGTGACCGACGGCCAGGTGGCCGCGCAGGGTGCTGAGCACCGACTCGTCGAAGACCTGGGCGACGAGGCCCATGTCCTTGTAGACGAGGATGCGGCTGCCCTCGCTGACCGCGATGCCCGCGGACTCCTGACCGCGGTGCTGCAACGCGTACAGCCCGTAGTAGGTGAGTTTGGAAACTTCCTCGCCCGGAGCCCAAACGCCGAAGACGCCACAGGCGTCTTTAGGTGCGCGGTCGTTGGGGTCCAGGTCATGGCCGAGTCGGCCGTCGCCCTTCAGCACATGCCTCAGTCTAGGTTGACGACTTCTGTGCTCGCACACCCGGGGGCGATATCAGAGGGCATGGGCTGACCTGCCCGCATTCGATCCGTCGCGGATCACCTCTCCCGTCAGGTTGCGGTTGGCCTCGGAGCCGAGGAAGAGGATGAGCGCGGCCATGTCGTCGGCCGTCGAGAGCCGGCGGCTGGGCGTGCGGGCGGCGAGCCGGTCGAGGAGCTCCTGCGGGAACGGGCGTACGCCGGTGATCGTGAGGCCGGCGACGGCCACGTTGACCAGGATGCCGTCCTTGCCGGCCTCCCAGGCCAGGGCGCGGGCCATGCCGTGCAGGGCCATCTTCGCGGTCCCGTACGCGCCCGGCCCCGGCACCCCCTCCTCGCCGATGCCGGACGACACGAACACGATCCGGCCCCATCCCCTGCGCCGCATCCCGGGCAGCACGGCCTGCACCAGCAGCGCGTTGCCGACCACGTTGGCGTGCATCATGGCCGACCACTCGGCGGCCGGGACGCCCTCGAAGGGGACGCTGCCCGGCAGGACGTTCCCCCAGCGGACGGCATTGGCGACGAGCGCGTCCACGGGGCCCGTCTCGGCGACGGCGGGGGCGATGGTGGCGTGGTCCTCCAGGTCCAGGTGTACGGCCGCGCCCTGGCCGCCCTCCGCCTCGATCCGCTTGACGACCTCGGCCGCCCGGTCGGCCCCCGTGTTGTAGGTGATCGTGACCCGCGCGCCGGTCCTGGCGTACGCGAGCGCGGTGGCGGCGCCGATGCCGGACGATCCACCGGTTATCAGTACGTGCATCTCGAATCTCCTATTAGCCGACTAATTAGCCAGCTAATAGGAGTCGATCCCGGACGGCAAGGGCGTTTCGCTACGAGTGAAGGCGACTGTGAGGCATGGCACGGATGAGACGGGTGAGCAGATCGCGCTCCTCGGCGGTGAAGCCTCGCAGGAGGTCCTGGTCGAGCCGGTTCCAGATCTCCTCCACCGGCCGGCGCAGCGCCTTGCCCGCGTCGGTGAGGTGCACCCGGCCCACCCGGGGCCGCTCGCGGTCGGGGGCGCGATAGACGAGGCCCGCGCGCTCCAGTCGCTGGAGGGTCTTCGTGACGGTCGGGGGCTCGACGCCGAGCCTGGCGATCAGCTCGCCCTGCGTCAGGCCGTCCTCCCGCCACAGCTGGTTGAGCAGCAACTCCTGGCCCACGTGCAGGCCGAGCGGGACCAACGCCGCGGCGAGCTGGTTGCGGTGCGTCTTCATGACCTTGATCAGCGCGTACGTCAGGGTCTCGTCCAGCATGCACTCATCTTGCCCTCCGCCTGCCGCTTTGGCGCATGGTGACCCAAGGATGAGCACCCTCTTACCGTGTCGCGCGGTTTAGCGGATGGCTTCCGCGAAAGGGTGAAGTATCCGGCATGCTGACCCGTCGGGAGACGCAGACGTGACCACACCTGGGGACCCGAACGAGCCCCGTCCGGGGCAGGACCCGCGCGAAGGCCGCCCCGAGGAGGGCGAACCCCGTCCCGCACCCCCGCAGCACCAGCCCGAGTGGTGGAGCGAAGGGACGCTGGGGGAGGACGAGCGTCCGCCCGAGCCGTCCGAGCGGCCCGGCGACGGGGAGCCGGGTGAGCGGCCCGGCGAACGGCCCGGTGAGGAGCCCGGCGAACGGCAGGGTGAGCGGCCGGGTGAGCGGCCCGGTGAGCGGCCGGGTGGCAGGGAGCCGGGCGAGGAGGAGCCGATCGCGCCCGTGCCGCCCGTGGTGCCGCGGCCCGACGTGCCGCCGACGCACGAGCCCAGGCCGACCGGTGAGCCCACCCATCCCGACCTGCCGACCTCGCCGGAGACCCCGAGGCCGAGCGACGCCGAGACGACCCAGGCGTACCCGATCCCCGGCGCCACCCCGCCCTACCCCGGCTGGGGAGGCGCTCCGCGGGAGGGCGAGGAGCAGCCGCCCCGGCAGACGCCCTCCCGCTACGAGCAGGGGGACCAGGGGGAGCAGCCGCGCTCCACGCCGCCGTACCAGGGCGCGCCGGGCGCCTACGCACCGCGACAGGACCAGGAGCCGACCGTGCCGGGCACCACGCCCTCCAGCCCGTACGGCGGCCCGCCCGGCTACCCGCCGCCACCGCCCCCGGGAGCCCCCTACGGGATCCCCACCCCGCAGTACCAGCCGCAGCAGCTCGGCAGCGGCCTGGCCACCGCCTCGCTCGTCCTCGGCGTGGCCAGCCCCTTCCTCGTGTTCGTCTGCTTCACCGGCCTGATCACCGCCATCCTGTCGATCGTCTTCGGCTGCGTGGCCCTGGCCAAGCACGTCGGCAAGGGCCGCGCCATCGCCGGCATCGTGATCAGCGTCCTGTCGCTGATCCTCTTCGCGATCGTGGCCGTGTGGTTCTGGAACGTGGTCCAGGAATGCGCCTACCTGCCCGGCCAGCTCGCCGACCGGTGCTTCGAGGAGAGGTTTCCCTGGATGAGCGGCACCCGCTAGAGCGGCAGGTGAGCTGACAGGTCGGCCCGGGAGCCGCTGGCGGAGATCGCGCCCTTGGCGTGGGCCTCGTCCCACGTCAGGCGGCCGAGCGCGAGCTCGATCCAGGTGCGCCCGTCCATCTCGACGACGTTGGGCGGGGTGCCGCGGGTGTGACGGGGCCCGGCGATCGCCTGTACGGCGGCGTACGGGGGCACGCGCACCTCGACCGTCCTTCCGGGCGCGGCGCTCGCCAGCCGCTCCAGCAGATGGCGCACGGCCTGCCTGGCCGCGTCGCGCTCCGGCTGCAGCCCCCGGTCGTAGGCGGCCAGCACGGCGGCCACGAGCGCGCCGGGCAGGGCGGACGCGGGGCCGTCGTAGGGAGGCTCGTCGAGGGCGACGAGTTGGGCGTCGAGCGCTGATCTCAGCTTTTCCGGGTCCATCTTGCGTGGTGGCACCCCACCATTGTCTCCCGGGCAGCGTTCATCGAGACGGAGGTCGTCGTTCACCTCGGGTTTCGACGACGACCGTAGCCTCCCCGCCGTACAACCGCGCACATTTATGGAGGACCTGTGGCGAACCCCAACGCGGGAGGACGGCTGCTACCGCTGCTTTCCACCCCGCACAAAGGTGGCCGTTCCGCGCTGACCTGTCAGTTCCGCTGCGGCAACGCGTGCGCGCATGACGTGGCCAACACCACCGGCAACGCCTACTTCGGCGATGTGGTGAAGGAGGCGTTGTCGCGGCGTGGCGTGCTGCGCGCCGGCGCGCTCGGCGCTCTTGTGGCGGGTGTGGGCGTGGCGGGGGCCGCGCCGGCCCTGGCCGACGAGCCCGAGACCGCCGCCGCGAAGGGTGGATGGCACGGTGGCGGCAGCGGAGACCTCCGTTTCACTCCCGTGCCGCCGAACACGGAAGACGCGTTGCGCGTCCCGGAGGGCTACAAGTCGTCCGTGGTCGTGCGCTGGGGTGACCCGGTGCTGCCCGGCGCGCCGGAGTTCGACTTCGAGAACCAGACGGCGGACGCGCAGAGCAAGCAGTTCGGCTACAACTGTGACTACGTGACGTTGTTCCCGATGGGCCGCGACCGGGCGCTGCTGTGGGTCAACCACGAGTACAGCGACGAGAGCCTGATGTTCCGCGGCTACACCAGTGGCGCGACGGCCACCGAGGAGCAGCTCAAGATCGGCCTGGCGGCGCACGGCGGCTCGGTCGTGGAGATCGAGCGCTCCGGCGGCAGCGGTGAGTGGAAGCTCGTCACCAAGGGCCGCCGCCGCTACAACCGGCGCATCACCGCCCAGACCAGGATGACCTTCAGCGGGCCCGCCGCGGGCAGCGACCTGCTCAAGACGGCCGCCGACCCCAAGGGCCGCACGCCCCTCGGCATGCTGAACAACTGCGCGGGCGGCACCACCCCGTGGGGTACGGTGCTGACCGCCGAGGAGAACTTCAACCAGTACTTCATCAACGGCGACAAGGTGCCCGAGGCGCAGAAGCCGTACATCACCCGCTACGCGATCACGATCGGCACCCCGTCGGACAACCGCCGGTTCGACCGGATCGAGGAGCGGTTCGACCTGGCCAAGCATCCGAACGAGGTCAACAGGTTCGGGTGGATCGTGGAGATCGACCCGTTCGACCCCGACTCGACGCCGGTCAAGCGCACCGCGCTCGGCCGCTTCGCCCACGAGGCCGCCACCACGACGCTGGCCCGCGACGGCCGCCTGGTCGTGTACATGGGTGACGACTCGCGCTTCGAGTACATCTACAAGTTCGTCTCGAAGGACCGCTACATCCCCGGATTCGACCGGCACAACCGGACGCTGCTGGACGAGGGCACCCTGTACGTGGCCAAGTTCACCGGCGACAGCCCGGCCGCCGAGATCGACGGCTCCGGCAAGCTGCCCTCCGACGGTGAGTTCGACGGCTCCGGCAAGTGGCTCCCGCTGGTCTCGGGCAACAAGTCGTTCGTGGACGGCATGACCGCCGCCGAGGTGCTCGTTTACACCCGTACGGCCGCCGACAAGGTGGGCGCGACGAAGATGGACCGCCCCGAGGACGTCGAGCGCAACCCGGTTACCGGCGGCGTCTACGTGGCCCTGACCAACAACAGCAACCGCACCCCGGCCCAGGTGGACGAGGCCAACCCGCGCCCGTCGAACAAGCACGGCCACGTCCTGGAGATCGTGGAGCGGCGCAACGACGCGGGCGAGAAGACGTTCGCCTGGTCGCTCCCGCTGGTCTGCGGCGACCCGAGCGACCCGGCCACGTACTTCGCCGGCTACGACAAGACCAAGGTCTCGCGGATCTCCTGCCCGGACAACGTCACGTTCGACAAGGACGGGAACCTGTGGATCTCCACGGACGGCAACGCGTTCCTCACCAACGACGGCCTGTTCGTGATGCCGGTCACGGGTAAGGAGCGCGGCCACCTGCGCCAGTTCCTCACCGTGCCGGTCGGCGCCGAGACCTGCGGCCCGCTCGTCACCGCGGACCAGCGCAGCGTCTTCGTGGCGGTGCAGCACCCGGGCGAGACCGACGACGCCACCCCGGACAACCCGAGCAGCCGCTGGCCCGACGGCGAGGGCAGCCAGCCGCGCCCGTCGGTGGCCGTGGTCTGGCACGGCGCCGGCAAGAAGATCGGCGCTTGACCTCAACTTAACTTGAGGGCATAGCGTCCGTGCCATGAGCATGGAAGTGACCGCCTGGCACCAGCTTTACTCGATGAACAACCAGCCGCAGCGTCGCTCTGTATCCAGGGCGACGCTGCGGCGCATCGGCGGGTTCGCGCGCCCGCACCGCCGCAGGCTGACGCTGTTCCTGGTGCTCAGCGTGGTGATGGCGACCCTGGCGGTGGGGGCGCCGCTGCTCGCCGGCCGGGTGGTGGACGCGATCTTCACCGGCGAGCCCGTCCAGGTGGTCGTCGTGGTGGCGCTGCTGATCGCCGGCCTGGCGATCGCGGAGGCGGGGCTCGGGCTGCTGAACCGGTGGCTGTCGGCGGGGCTGGGGGAGAGCCTGATCCTCGACCTGCGTACGGCCGTCTTCGACCACGTGCAGCGGATGCCGATCGCCTTCTTCACCAGAACCCGCACGGGAGCGCTGGTCAGCCGTCTCAACAACGACGTGATCGGGGCGCAGCGGGCCTTCACCGACACGCTGTCGGGCGTGGCGGGCAACGTCGTGACGCTCATGCTGACGCTCGTCGCGATGATCGGCATCTCCTGGCAGATCACGCTGCTGGCGCTGCTGCTCCTGCCGGTGTTCGTGCTGCCGGCCCGGCGCATGGGCGTCCGGATCGCCCGGCTGCGGCGCGAGGCGGCCGACCACAACGCGGCCATGGGCACGCAGATGACCGAGCGCTTCTCGGCGCCGGGCGCGACGCTGGTGAAGCTGTTCGGCCGGCCGGCGCACGAGTCGGCGGAGTTCGCCGGCCGGGCGCGGCGGGTGCGCGACATCGGCGTGCGCTCGGCCATGACCCAGTCGGCCTTCGTGACCGCGCTGACGCTGGTGTCCGCGCTGGCCCTGGCCCTGGTGTACGGCCTGGGCGGCTTCTACGCCCTGCGCGGCCAGCTCGCCCCCGGCGCGCTGGTGTCGATGGCCATGCTGCTCACCCGCCTGTACGCGCCCCTGACCGCCCTGGCCAGCGCCCGCGTGGACGTGATGAGCGCGGTCGTCAGCTTCGAGCGCGTCTTCGAGGTGCTCGACCTCAAGCCGCTCATCCAGGACAAGCCCGACGCCCGTGAGGTGCCCGAGGGCCCGGTCTCGGTGGAGTTCGACGACGTGCGCTTCGCCTACCCCTCGGCCGACAAGGTCTCGCTGGCCTCGCTGGAGGAGGTCGCCACGCTGGACTCGCGCGGCGGGGTCGAGGTGCTGCACGGCGTCTCGTTCCGGGCGGAGCCGGGGCAGATGGTGGCGCTGGTCGGTTCGTCGGGGGCGGGCAAGTCCACGATCGCCCAGCTCCTTCCCCGGCTGTACGACGTCGACTCCGGCGCCGTACGGCTCGGCGGGGTGGACGTACGCGACCTGAGCGCCGACTCCATCCGGGCCACGCTCGGCATGGTCACCCAGGACGGCCACCTCTTCCACGAGACGATCCGCGCCAACCTGCTGCTGGCCAGGCCGGAGGCGAGCGAGGAGGAGGTCTGGGACGCGCTCACCCGGGCCCGGCTGGCCACGCTCATCGAGTCGTTGCCCGACGGCCTCGACACGGTCGTGGGCGAGCGCGGCTACCGGCTGTCGGGCGGGGAGCGCCAGCGGCTGACGATCGCCCGCCTGCTGCTGGCCAGGCCGCGGGTGGTGATCCTGGACGAGGCCACCGCGGCCCTCGACTCCACCTCCGAGGCGGCCGTGCAGGCGGCGCTGGGCGAGGCGCTCGAAGGCAGGACCGCCGTGGTGATCGCGCACCGGCTCTCCACGATCCGGGCCGCCGACGTGATCCTCGTGATCGAGGACGGCCGGGTGGTCGAGCGTGGCACCCACGCCGAGCTGCTCGCCGCCGGCGGCCGCTACGAGGAGCTGTACCGGACTCAGTTCGAGGACCCCACGGTGACGGGGGCGGCCGCCTGAGGCTCGGGGGGCGTCTCCCGGTCGCGCAGCGAGTAGAGCGCGACCGGGATCCCCGCCAGGACGATGACCGCGGCGACGACCAACGTGAACTGGTAGGCGTCGAGGAAGGCCGGCAGCGGCGGCAGGTCCCCGGCGCCCTGCCTGGAGCTCAGCAGGGCTCCCAGCACCGTGATGCCGAGCAGGCCGAACACCTCCCGCGAGACGTTGAGCATGCCCGAGGCCACGCCCGACCTGTCCTTGGGCATGCCGCCGAGGATGGCGGCCGTCAGGGGGACCAGGAGGCCGCCGCCCAGGCCGTACAGGAGGAACCAGGGCGCCACGTCCGCGTAGTCGCCGTCGGCGCCGACACGGGAGATCAGGTAGATCGCCGCCCCCATGAGTGCCATGCCGAGGGCCACCGTGCGGCCGATGCCGAGTCGCGCGCTGATCCGCTGGGACAGCAGCGCCATCACCGCCATGACCAGCGCCATCGGCACGAACGAGACGCCGGCCTCGGTGGGGGAGAAACCCAGCACGTTCTGCAGCCACAGGGCGCTGAAGAAGTAGATCCCGAACACGCCGAACGACCAGATCCCGCTGGTGAGCAGCCCGCCGGTGAACACCCGCGACCTGAACAGGGACATCACGATCATCGGCTCGGCCGCCCGCGACTCGGCCAGCACGAACGCCACGGCCGCCGCCGTGAACACCCCGAACGCGGCCAGGATCACCGGTGAGGTCCAGCCGGCGGTCTCACCCTCGATGAGCGCGTACGTCAGGGCGAACAGGGCCAGCGCCGAGGTGGCCAGGCCGGGCAGGTCGAGGCTGTGGCGCACGCGCTGGAACGCGGGCCTGACGGCCCAGAGCGCGAGGCCCGACGTCAGCAGCCCGATCGGCACGTTGATCAGGTAGATCCAGCCCCAGTGCAGGTTCTCGCTGATGAAGCCGCCCGCGGCGGGGCCGAGGGCCATGGAGAGCGCCCCCGAGGCGCTCCAGATGCCCACGGCCCGGCCGCGCTCGGCGGGATCGGGGAAGATCTGGCTGATCAGCGACAGCGAGGTGGGCGTGAGCAGGGCCGCCCCGATCCCCTGCACGGCCCGCGCGGCGATCAGCATCCCGCCGGAGGTGGCCAGCCCGGCCACCAGCGAGGACAGCGTGAAGATCGCCAGCCCGCCGAGGAACACCCTCCGGGCCCCGAACACGTCCGCCAGCCGACCGCCGGCCAGCATGAGGCCGGCGAAGACCAGGATGTACGAGCTGACGATCCACTCCAGCCCCGAGATCGTCAGCCCCAGGTCCCGCTGGATCGTCGGCAAGGCGACGTTGCCGACGTTGTTGTCCAGATAGGTCATGAAGGTGCCCAGGGTCACCGCAGTCAGCGCCCACCATCGCATGATATTTCCCCCTATACAACGTACTTGTACGCCGTATAGTGGAACTTGTACGACGTATAGTTGTCAACCGTGATGGGAAAACTGACCGCCAAGGCGATCGCGGAGCGGGCCCTGGAGATCGGCGACGCCGAAGGGATCGATGCCGTGACCATCCGCCGCCTGGCCACGGACCTCGGCGTGACCCCGATGGCCCTCTACTGGCACTACAAGAACAAGGAGCAGCTCCTGGTCGGCATGGCCGACCACCTGATCGGCGGCTTCGCGCCCAAGCCCGCCGACGAGCGCCCGTGGCAGGACCAGCTCCGCGACCTGACCGAGGGCCTGATCAGGACGTTGCGCACGCATCCCTGCGCCAAGAACGTGATCGAGCAGATCGACCCGGTCGCTGTGCCGAACTTCCTGGCCGTCTGGGACCAGGCGCTCCGGCTGTCCCGCGAGGCGGGGTTCGACGTGGAGGAGAGCTGCCTGCTCACCAAATATCTGCTGCAGAGCGCCATCGCCATCGCCGACGCCCCGGTCCACCACCAGGCCGGCCGCTCCGGCGAGGAGATCGACCAGATCGTCAGGGCCAAGCGGGCCGGGCTGCAGTCGCTGCCGGTGGAGAAATACCCCTACCTGGTGGAGATGGCCGGGCCGATGGTGAGCGGCACGGCCCCGGAGCTGTACGACACGTTCGGCGTCGACCTCGTGCTGGGCGGCATAGAGGCGCTCGCGGCCAGGCGATAGGCTCGTGATCATGTCCTTCGAGCTGATCTGCGAGATCGAACCCCCGACCAAGCCCGATCTGAAGCACGTCAGGCACCAGATCGGCACCATGAGCAAGATCGCCAGCGCGTTCCTCATCCCCGACAACCACATCGGCCGCGCGACCGTGTCCAGCGTGGCCGTGGCCCACGAGGTCGAGGCGATGGGCGGGCGCGGCATCGCCTGTCTCAACTCGCGCGACCGAAACCTGCTCGGCTTCCGGCGCGACCTGCTGACGGCGGCCGCCTACGGGGTCGACCAGTTTCTCTTCGTCTACGGTGACAAGCCCACCAGCGGCAACCGGACGAGTGACCTGACGGTGCGGTCGATGATCGAGGAGGCGCGGGAGTTCACGCCGGGCGTCCGGCTGGGGGCGGCCGCCGCGCTGCGCCCGCTGCCGGCCTGGAAGCGTACCGCCGACTTCCTGTTCTCCCAGGTCAGCTTCTCGGTGGAGGCCCAGCTCGCGTGGCGCGAGGCCCACCCGGTCGACGTCCCCGTCTACGCCGGCGTCATGGTCCTGGCCAGCGAGCGCCACGCCCGCACCCTGGCCGCCGCCATCCCCGACATCGCCCTGCCGGAGGAGCTGATCGAGAAGGTGGCCGCGGACCGGATGGCCGGGGTGGAGGCGGCCTGCGAGCAGGTCCTCGCCCTGCGCGACACCGGCGCCTTCGCCGGCGTCCACCTCGTCCCCGTCTCCCGCTACCGGGACGTGGAGTCCCGGCTCGCCACCGCCCTCTGAGGGCGCGCCAGCGCCGCCAGGACGGCTCCGGCCAGGGCGACCGCGAACAACACCGCGTACGCCCGCTGGAAGCCGTCCATGAGCTGCCCCACCGCCACGGGCGACAACGTGGACAGCGTCCCCGCGTAGACCTGCTCCCGCAACGCGGGTCCCACCGAGCCGGTGAGGACGCTCAGCGACAGGCCGACGCTGATCACGATGCCGACGTTCATCACCATGACGCGGAACCCGTTGACCACCCCCAGGCTCCCGCTCGGCAGCGCCCGCATGACCTGCGTGGTGTTCCCCGTGAGGAACGTCCCGCTGCCGCAGCCCGCCACGAACAGCCCGATCCCGATCACCCAGTACGGCGTCGCCGGATCGGCCGTCAGCATCAGCGTGCCCAGCCCGGCCGCGCTCAGCAGCGCGCCCCCGATGGACAGCGCGTACGGCGACACCCTCCGTCCCAGCATGCCCACGATGGGCGAGGCCAGCCCGATCCCGACCGGCACGGGCAGCACGCTCAGTCCCGCCTCGAACGCGTCCACCCCCCTGGCCGCCTGGAAGTAGAGCGCCACGACCAGGATCAGCGCCGACCGGGCCAGCGCGTTGCAGAACGAGGCCAGGTTCGCGTAGGTCAGCAGCCGCCCACCGAACAGCCGCAAGTCCAGCACCGGGTTCGGGGAGCGCCGCGCGGTCAGGAAGATCACCGGCAGCAGCACGGCGAACACGCCCGCCCCCGTCAGCACCACCGGGCTGGACAACCCGCCGGAGCCCGCCTCCGACAGCGCCAGCAGCAGCGCCGACAGCGCCGCGAACACCAGCACGTTGCCCAGCGCGTCCACCGGCACCTTCGGCTGCCTGGGCATCTTGCGTAAGATCGCCGCTCCGACGCCGAGCGCCACCAGCCCGGCCGGCACGTTCACCCAGAAGATCCACTGCCAGCCGGCCGTCTCCGCGATCAGCCCGCCCAGCGTGGGCCCGGCCAGCTGGGCCACCGACAACGTGCCGATGTAGACGCCCATGCCCTGGCTGAGCCGGTCGGGCGGGAAGGCGTCGGTGATGATCACGGTGCCGTTCGCGAGGATCATGGCGGCGCCGATCGCCTGCAGGACCCGCATCGCGATCAGGAACCACACGTCAGGCGACAGCCCGGCCAGCAGCGAGGCCAGCGTGAACAGGGCGAAGCCCGTCAGGTAGACCTCCCGCCTGCCGAGCAGGTCGGCCACCCGGCCGAAGAACACCAGGCTCGCGGTGTTGACCAGCAGGAACGACAGCAGGATCCAGCCCGACTCAAGCGCGTCGGCGTGGAAGTGCCGCACCACCGTGGGCAAGGCCACGTTGAGCGTGCTGCCGGCGATGCCGATGAGGACCAGACCCAGGCTGGTGACCGCGCACACCTGCCAGGCGTAGCGCATGCGGGTGTCGTCCTGGGGGGTGACCGCGACCATGCCCTCCACTATGACGTACGACGTACGTCCGTTTTGTCACCAGGGTCACCTACGTCACCTGGCGCGCTTGCGCAACCCCTCCAGGTCGTGGATCACCACGCGCCGCCTGCCGGTCTCGATCAGGCCCCGGTCGCGCAGCGTGCGCAGCGCCTTGCTGACGGCCTCGCGGGAGGCGCCCGTCCAGCCCGCCAGCTCGTCCTGGGACAGGGGGAGCGCCACGCGTACCCCGCTGTTGGTCTTCTCGCCGTAGCGTTCGGCCAGCTCCAGCAGCCGCGTCGCCACCCTGCCGGTGGTGTCGAACGCGCCGTACTCGATGCGCTTGCGGTCCGCGTCGCGCAGCTTCCCGCTGATGAGCTGCATGAGCAGGACGGCGATGCGCCCGTGGGCCTCCAGGAAGGCGGGGAAGTCGCGCACCACGATGCCGGAGATCGGCTCCAGCGCGGTCACCGTGGTCGAGCGCGGCGACCCGTCGATGGCCGACAGCTCGCCCAGGAGCGCGCCGGGGCCGCGCACGGCCAGCACCACCTCGGTGCCGCTGCTCGTGTGCGACGAGCACTTGACCCGGCCTTCCAGCAGCACCAGCACCCAGTCGGAGGTGTCGCCCTCGGTCATGATGGTCGTGCCCCGATCCCAGCGCCGCTGCCGACCGGCCGCGCGCAGGGTCTCGACCTCCTGGTCCGTGAGAAGGGTCAGGAACTCACCGGGCTCTGAATCCATGCGCCCGATTATGTCGGTACCTGCACCACCCTTCTATCTCAATTCGGTCAGAACGTAGGCCGCCACGAGCTCTTCTTTGCCCTTGAGGTTGAGCTGCCCCAACGGATTCACGGACACGCCATCGCCCAGTTGCCGGTAGGTCGTCTCGCCGATCACGACCGTGCCGGGCTCGGCGACGGCCTGCAGCCGGGCGGCCACGTTCACGCAGTCGCCCATCGCGTTGAACCCGCGCAGCTCCGGGCTGCCGATGTTGCCGACCAGCGCGGGGCCGGTGTTGACGCCCACCCGGAACGTCGGCCACTCGACGTCGTCCGTCCGCTTCCAGGCCATCTCCTCGGCCACCTCGGCGGCCGCCCGCTGCATCTCCAGCGCCGCCCGGCAGGCCGCCCGCGCGTGCCCGGTCTGCGTCGCCGGGGCGTTGAACAGGGCCAGCAGCGCGTCACCGACGAACTGCACGATCGTGCCGCCGTTGTTCAGGATGCAGGGGACGGCGGCCGTGTGGTAGCGGTTGAGCATCTCGACGATCTCGCCGGGCGTGACCTTCTCCGAGAACGTGGTGAAGCCCTTGAGGTCGGCGAAGAGCGCGGTCAGCTCCTTCAGCTCGCCGCCCAGCGCCGCCTGCCCCGGATCGGCGAGCAGCGCGTGCGCCACGTCGGGCGACATGTACTGGTGGAAGAGCGTGTGCAGCTCCTGGTAGAGGCGGGCGTTCTCCAGCGAGATGGACAGCTGCCCGGCCAGCGTCGCGGCCAGCGCCTCGTCCTGGTTCGTCCGCCCGATGGGCACCTCCAGCACGCCCGCCAGGTTGCCCTTGACGGTCAGGGGGAAGGCCAGGAGCTGGTCGCGCTTGATCGGGTTACCGTCGGCGAACTGGTAGTCGCGCGAGCCGATCTGCGTCCGGCCGTCGGCGACCAGGGCGATCTTGACATCGCCGTACGCCTGCCGCACCCGCTCCAGCGACGTTGTCAGCAGCTGGTCCTCGGGCAGGCCGATCCTGGTCTGCGCGCTCACCGCCACCAGGGCGGACAGGCGCTCCGACAGCTCCCGCTCGTTGGCCAGCGCCTCGCCGGCCCGGTCGAGCACGGCGGCCTGGCTCTCGTTGAGCCGGAACTTGCCCGACAGCCGGGTCGCGGCCAGCGGCTCGCCCCGGCGTACGTGCTCGACCAGCTCCTCCAGCGCCTCGTCGTAGTCACGCCGGATGCGGGCCACGGTCGCCGACAGCGTCACCGAGTCGAACAGGCCCGCGCTCGACCCCTCCCGCCGGAACTGCAGGTAGGCGCTGTAGGCCACGAACACGAAGGCCAGGGTGAGCAGGATGTGCCATTCCCACCAGGACAGATGCCAGTTGAGCTGCGACATCCCGGCGATCATCGACTCGGCCAGCAGCGCGTACGCGGTGATCAGGCTGATCAGCATGGCCGACGGGCGCCGCCGGTGCAGCAGGAACATCATCACGCTCGCCGCCGCGTACAGCAGCAGGCCGGGCACCGACGCCCACACCAGCCAGTCGATCGGCGAGACCATCGGCGGCTCGCTGAGGGGGGTCAGGCCGGGGATCAGCGACGCGAGGCCCCACAGGATCATGAACCCGAGGAGCACGGCGCGGATGAAGTGCTGCGAGCCCAGCACGGCCTTGGCCGCCTTGGCGTCCAGCGGCAGCGCCGAGGCGAAGGCGAACGCCGACGCGATCGTCAGCCCCACCTGCTGCCCCAGGTCGAACCCCACGGAACCGGTAGGCAGGATGATCTTCGGTGTGGCCAGGCCGTGCAGGAAGAAGAACCCGGCGCTGCTCAGGAAGACCATGGAGACCAGGAACAGCCGAGCGTCCTGCCGGCGCCGCGACGCCTCGCTGATGAGGACGCCGAGCACGACGTTGACCCCGGCGACCAGGATGATCATCCAGAAGTGGCCGGCGTTGTGCTGCCAGAAGACGTTGACGTCCGGCTGCGACAGCAGCAGCCAGAGTCCGAGCAGGGGCAGGACCAGATGGATGGCCCAGACCACACCACGCACCGGCTGAGTGGCCGGTGGGAGGTAGGGAGGGCGACCGGGCGTTGACACAGACCCGATTATCCACGCGAGATCGATGTCCTCGATGCGTCCTTTTACTCACCGAAGTCGCCGACAATCCGTCAATCTGGTCAGTAACCCTCCGTTTCGTGATGGATACGTTATGTAGTTTCTGCCATCCCTTGGAACGTTTGAAACGTGAATCTCATGCACAACATGAGCATCACTCGTTCCTCTGGAAGGAAAGCCGTGGCTATCAAGGTTCGCGGCGGGCGCACGATCACGCTCGCCACTGTCGGAGCGCTGGCCGCCTCGCTTCTCGCCGTCGGTGGCGTCGCCACCGCCTCGTCCGCCGCCGCCGAGGTGCACGCCTGCGTGCACAAGAAGTCGCGGTACGCCCGGATCGTCAACCCCACGACGAAGTGCCGGAAGACGGAGGAGCGCATCCTGATCGGCGGCGGCTCGTCCACGACCACCGTCCAGACCGGCCAGCAGGGCGACCGCGGCCCCGCCGGCCCGCAGGGCCCCAAGGGCGACATGGGGCCGGTCGGCCCGCAGGGCAAGCAGGGTCTCCAGGGCGCGCAGGGCCCCAAGGGCGACACGGGCCCGGCCGGTCCGCAGGGCAAGCCGGGCGAGCAGGGTGAGCCCGGCAAGACCGGTGCGACCGGCCCGGCGGGTCCCCAGGGTCCTCAGGGCCCGAAGGGCGACAAGGGTGAGAAGGGCGAGCCCGGCAACGGCGGCTCCTACATCACCTACACCAAGACCGAGTCCATCAACTCGCTCGGCTCGGAGACCGCCTACTGCGGGCCCGGCGGGATGATGACGGGCGGCGGCTTCTCCTTCGGCACGCTCAAGAACGCCGTCGTGATGGCCAGCAAGCCCACCAACGGTGGCTGGACGGTCTCCGTGTCCAAGGACGACAACGGTCACAACTCCTACGCCAGCACCACCTCCACCGAGACGCCCGCGCCCGAGGCCAAGACCTACGGCGGCGGGAACAACGGCACCAGCGTCAACGGCACCGTCTACGTCGTCTGCATGAAGAAGGCGTAACGCACCGGAACGAAAGGGCCGGCACGGATGACCCGTACCGGCCCTCTTGTGGAAGAACTCAGCCGAACAGCGCCGGAAGCGCCGCCGAGTGCGTTTCCCGCAGCTCCTCGACGGAGACCTCGAACACGCCCTCGACCACCAGCGACGCCCCGCCGGTCACCCCGAGGCCGTAACAAGGCACCTCGTGGCGCCCGCACAGCGAGGCGAACTCGTCGTACGCCTCCGGCCGGACCACGACGAGCGCCCGCGAGGCCGACTCGCTGAACAGGTCGGTGAATGCGTCACCGCTCAGCTCCACCCTGGCCCCGACGCCGCTCGCCAGGCAGGACTCGGCGAGCGCGATGGCCAGGCCGCCGTCGGACAGGTCGTGCGACCCTTCGAGCAGCCCCCGGCGCGCCGCCTCCACCAGCACGGTGCCCAGCGCCTGCTCGGCCTCCAGGACCGCCTGCGGCGGCAGCCCGCCCAGGTGGTGGTGCGCGACGTGCGCCCACTCGGACCCGCCGAACTCCTCGCGGGTGTCCCCGAGCAGCACGACCCGCAGCCCTTCGGCGACGAATCCGGACGGCACTCGCTTGGCCACGTCCTCGATGACCCCGAGCACGCCCACGACCGGCGTCGGGTGGATGGCCGTCGAGCCGGTCTGGTTGTAGAACGACACGTTCCCGCCGGTCACCGGCACGCCCAGCGCCCTGCAGGCGTCGGCCAGGCCGCGTACGGCCTCGGCGAACTGCCACATGACCTCCGGGTCCTCGGGGGAGCCGAAGTTGAGGCAGTTGGTGACGGCCAGGGGCTTGGCGCCGGTCACGGCCACGTTCCGGTACGCCTCGGCGAGCGCGAGCTGCGCCCCCGCGTACGGGTCGAGCTTGGCGTAGCGGCCGTTGCCGTCGGTGGACAGCGCGATGCCGCGCGTCGTCGGCTCGGCGCCCGCCATGACCTCGGAGATCCGCACCATGCCCGCGTCGGCCGGCTGGGCCAGCACGGTGTTGGAGCGGACGTAGCGGTCGTACTGGGAGGTCACCCACTCCTTGGAGGCCAGGTTGGGCGAGGCGAGCAGCTTGAGCAGCGTCTCCCGCAGGTCCGTCGGCCGCTCCAGCCGGTCGGGCGTGTCGGCGTTGAGCGCGGTCTGTCCGGCGGGCTCGTGGAAGGGGCGCTCGTAGACGGGGCCCTCGTCGGCGGCGGTGCCCGGCGGGATGTCCACGATGGTCTCGCCGTCCCAGGTCATGACCAGGCGGCCGGTGTCGGTGACCTCGCCGATGACGGTGGCGGGCACGTCCCACTTCTCGCAGATCGCCATGAACGCGGGGATGTCGTCGGGCCGGACCACGGCCATCATCCGCTCCTGCGACTCGCTCATGAGGATCTCCTCGGGCCTGAGCGAGGGGTCGCGGAGCGGGACCAGGTTGAGGTCGACCTTCATGCCGCCGGTGCCCTTGGCGGCGAGCTCGGTGGTGGCGCAGGAGACGCCGGCCGCGCCGAGGTCCTGGATGCCCACGACCACGTCGGCCGCGTACAGCTCCAGGCAGCACTCGATGAGCAGCTTCTCCATGAACGGGTCGCCCACCTGCACGGCGGGGCGCTTGGCCTGCGACTCGTCCTCGAACGTGGCGCTGGCCAGCACCGAGGCGCCGCCGATGCCGTCGGGGCCGGTGGACGCGCCGAACAGCACGACCTTGTTGCCCGGGCCGGGCGCGGTGGCCAGCTTGATCTGGTCCTTGCGCAGCAGGCCCACGCACAGGGCGTTGACCAGGGGGTTGCCGATGTAGCAGGGGTCGAAGGCGACCTCGCCGCCGATGTTGGGCAGGCCCAGGCAGTTGCCGTAGCTGCTGATGCCCTCGACCACGCCGGGCAGCACCCGGCGGGTGTCCACGGCGTCGGCGGCGCCGAAGCGCAGCGCGTCCATGACGGCGATCGGGCGGGCGCCCATCGACATGATGTCGCGGACGATCCCGCCGACACCGGTGGCCGCGCCCTGGTGCGGCTCGACGTAGGACGGGTGGTTGTGCGACTCGATCTTGAACGTGGCCGCCCAGCCGTCGCCGATGTCGACCACGCCGGCGTTCTCGCCCATGCCCACGAGCAGCGCCTCGGACTTGGGCGCCTTGGTGGCGAACTGCTTCAGGTGCACCTTGGAGGACTTGTACGAGCAGTGCTCGGACCACATGACGCTGTAGATGGCCAGCTCGGAGCCGGTCGGACGGCGGCCCAGGATCTCCTTGACCCGGTCGTACTCGTCCTGCTTCATCCCCAGCTCGGCGAAGGGCATCGGCTCGTCGGGAGTCTCCGCCGCCCGCTTCACACTGTCTGTCATGCGTTCACCAGGTTCTTCAGGATGGAGGTGAAGAAGCCGAGCCCGTCGGTGCTCGGGGCGCCGACCAGCTCCTCGACGGCGTGCTCCGGGTGCGGCATGAGGCCGACCACGTTGCCCGCCTCGTTGCGGATGCCGGCGATGTCGTTGAGCGAGCCGTTCGGGTTGCCGCCGGCATAGCGGACGACCACGTGACCGCCCGCTTCGAGCGCGGCCAAGGTGTCCTCGGAGGCCACGTAGCGGCCCTCGCCGTGCTTGATCGGCAGCACGATCTCCTGGCCCTGCTCGAACGAGTTCGTCCACGCGGTCGCGGTCTGCTCGATCCTGACCCGCTGGTCACGGCAGACGTAGTGCAGCGAGGCGTTGCGGGTCAGCGCGCCGGGCAGCAGGTGCGCCTCGCACAGGATCTGGAACCCGTTGCAGGTGCCGATCACCGGCAGCCCCGCCCTGGCGGCGGGCACGAGCTCGTCCATGAGCGGCGCGAAGCGCGAGATGGCGCCGCAGCGCAGGTAGTCGCCGTAGGAGAAGCCGCCGGGCAGGAACACGGCGTCGACCCCCTTGAGGTCGTGGTCGGCGTGCCACAACGGGACCGCCTGCGCGCCCACGAGGCGTACGGCTCTGGCTGCGTCCTGGTCGTCGAGAGTTCCTGGAAACGTGACTACGCCCACACGGGCAGCGCTCATGACAGTCGTCCCCTCCGGAGGAATGCGCGCGCCACCGTCCGATCGGGGTGGACGGCGGTGTAATCAGGTTATCGGGTGCTCACACATGGTCCGCATCGGCCCGGAGCAGCGCAGCCGCCGATCGAACGACCAGGTCAGACCGCGGCGAGCTCGCGGGGACGGGCCTCGGCGCCGTCGTCCCAGGCGAGCAGCTTGCGCAGGTGGACCGTGGTGCCGCGGCCAGGCGTGACGCCGAAGGAGATCTCGTCGACCACGGAGCGCATGATCAGCAGGCCGCGGCCGTTCTCGGTGTCGGGAGGGGGAAAGTGCGGTGGCATCGACGGGACGCCGTCACCGTTGTCCGCGACGCGCACGTCGCACTGGCCGGACCCGATCGCCGCCGTAACCTCGTAGCGGTTGGCCGGCCCTCCATGCCGGACCGCATTGGAACACGCCTCGGACACGGCGAGCAGCATGTCGGAGATGCACGTCTCGCTCACGTTGAGTGAACGCATGGCATCACCAAGCACTCGCCTGACCATCGGTATGCCGATCGCATCCCGGGGCAGTGCCAACGAGAACTCAATATCCACCGGACTCCTCCGGGCGCCAGAATGTCACCTGGAGTAGGTTTCCCTGAGAAATCGGGGCTAACCGCAAAATCACGTTGTTGTTATTTAGTGTTGGCACGCCCGTGGCATTGTGGCACGTCGGAACCTCACTTTAACCGCCCCGGGGGAAAACAGGGCGCCAAATGTGACTTAGCCCTCAACCCGGACGCTGTAGTCCTCGATCACGGTGTTGGCGAGCAGCGTCTCGGCCATCTTGCGGACCTCGTCCAGCGCCGCATCGTCGGCCGGGCCGTCGATCTCGACCTCGAAGCGCTTGCCCTGACGCACGGCCGAGACGCCGGAGAAGCCGAGCCTGGGCAGCGCCCTGGCGATCGCCTGGCCCTGCGGATCGAGGATCTCGGGCTTCAACATGACGTCCACGATGACGCGGGCCACTGCGTTCCTCCTGGGAGCGGTGGGTGAATGGGAAGCACAGCCTACCGGCGCGTGTGGCTGCGAACACAACGGGAACGGGGAGGACATGGGGCTTGCGCACAGGGCTGTGACGTCTGCCACGATGGCCCCAAACGCTGACGAACCTCCACCTCCCGGTTCGTCGCAAGGCAGGCCGGCCACGTGGCAACCCCATCGACACCGGCCCCGACCAGCAGGAGTGGCATGACCATCGACGCCTCTCGCGGTGCGGACGCACCCCCGGAGCTCGTCCAGCTGCTCACCCCGGAGGGCGAGCGGGTCGAGCATCCCGACTATGACATAGACCTGACCCCGGAGGAGATCCGGTCGCTCTACCGCGACCTGATGCTCGTCCGGCGCATCGACCTGGAGGCGGTGGCGCTGCAGCGGCAGGGCGAGCTGGGCATCTGGGCCTCGCTGCTGGGCCAGGAGGCGGCCCAGATCGGCTCGGGCCGCGCGCTGACCGACTCCGACATGGCCTTCCCCACCTATCGCGAGCACGGCGTGGCGTGGTGCAGGGACGTGGACCCGGTGAGGCTGCTGGGCCTGTTCAGAGGGGTCAACCACGGCGGGTGGGACCCCAAGGAGCACAACTTCCACCTGTACACGATCGTGATCGGCAGCCAGACCCTCCACGCGGTCGGCTACGCGATGGGCATCCAGCGCGACGACGCCAGCGCCGCGACCATCGTCTACTTCGGCGACGGCGCCACCTCCCAGGGCGACGTCAACGAGTCCTTCATCTGGGCCAGCGTCTTCAACGCCCCCATCGTGTTCTTCTGCCAGAACAACCAGTGGGCCATTTCCGAGCCGCTGGAGAAGCAGACCCGCATCCCGCTCTACCGCCGGGCCTCCGGCTTCGGGTTCCCCGGGATCAGGGTCGACGGCAACGACGTGTTCGCCTGCCTGGCGGTGACGCGCAAGGCGCTCGAAGCCGCCCGCACCGGGCAGGGGCCGACGCTCATCGAGGCGTACACGTACCGGATGGGCGCCCACACCACGACCGACGACCCCACGCGCTACCGGGTGGCCAGCGAGCTGGAGGCGTGGAAGCTCAAGGACCCGATCGAGCGGGTCAAGTCGTTCCTGTTCAAGAACGAGCAGGCCGACCAGGCATTCTTCGACTCGGTGGACGCCGAGGCCGACCAGCTCGGCGCCGACCTGCGCCGGCGCTGCCTGGCCATGCCCGACCCCGAGCCGCTCGACATCTTCGACCACGTCTACAGCGAGCCCCACGCCCTGATCGACCAGGAGCGCGCCCAGTTCGCCGCGTACTTGGAGGGGTTCGAGAAGTGACCATTCTCAGCTTGTCAAAGGCACTGAACGAAGGCATGCGCAAAGCCATGGAGGACGACCCCAAGGTCCTCATCATGGGTGAGGACGTCGGCAAGCTGGGCGGCGTCTTCCGGGTCACCGACGGCCTGCAGAAGGACTTCGGCGAGGACCGCGTCATCGACACGCCGCTGGCCGAGTCGGGCATCATCGGCACCGCGATCGGGCTGGCGCTGCGCGGCTACCGCCCGGTGTGCGAGATCCAGTTCGACGGGTTCGTCTTCCCGGCGGCCGACCAGATCATCACCCAGCTGGCCAAGATGCCGATGCGCTCGCTCGGCGCGATCAAGCTGCCCGTCGTCGTACGCATCCCGTGCGGCGGCGGCATCGGGGCGGTCGAGCACCACAGCGAGTCGCCGGAGGCGTACTTCACCCACACGGCCGGCCTGCGCGTCGTCGCCTGCTCCAACCCGGCCGACGCGTACACCATGATCCAGCAGGCCATCCGCAGCGACGACCCGGTGATCTTCTTCGAGCCGAAGCGCCGCTACTGGGAGAAGGCCGACATCGACACCGCCTCCACCGACTGGTGGCCGCCGCTGCACGCCGCCAAGGTGGTGCGGCCGGGGAGCGACGTCACGCTGCTGGCGTACGGGCCCATGGTCAAGACCTGCCTGGAGGCCGCCGCGGCCGCCGAGGACGACGGGCGCTCGCTGGAGGTCATCGACCTGCGCTCGCTCAACCCGCTGGACGAGCCGGTCGTCATGGACTCCGTGCGCCGCACCGGGCGGGTCGTGATCGTGCACGAGGCGCCCGTCAACAGCGGCTTCGGCGCCGAGCTCGCGGCCCGGATCACCGAGCAGTGCTTCTACCACCTGGAGTCGCCCGTGCTGCGGACCGGCGGCTTCTCCACCCCCTACCCCCCGTCGAAGCTGGAGGAGCACTACCTGCCCGACCTGGACCGGGTGCTCGACGCCGTCGACCGGACCTTCGGATACTGAGGGGTTGTCAATGCGACGCGAGTTCAAGCTCCCGGACGTCGGTGAGGGCCTGACGGAGGCGGAGATCGTCCGCTGGCACGTCAAGGCCGGTGACGACGTCAAGGTCAACCAGATCGTGGTGGAGATCGAGACGGCCAAGTCGATCGTCGAGCTGCCGATCCCGTGGGACGGCGTGGTGGCGGGCCTGATGGCCGAGGAGGGCCAGACGGTCGACGTCGGCGCCCCGATCATCGCCGTCGACACCACCGAGCCCGGCGAAACCCCCGCTCCGGCAGCCGCCGCCCCGGCCGCCACCAGTCCGACCGAGGCCACTCCGGCCGCCGTTTCAGGCGCCGGGACCGAGAGCGGTGCCGCGGACCGGCTGGAGGCCCTGGCGGACGACATGGTCCCGAAGCCGCCGGCGGAGGGCGCGGTCGAGCCCGGCGCCCACGGCAGCCCAGCGCCCAAGGAGGAACGCCAGGCGGTCCTGGTCGGCTACGGCGTCAAGACCGGCGCCACCAAACGCCGCCCCCGCAGGCAACCGTCCCCCGGCGTCCCGGCCAACCCGGTCGCCAACCCCTCCCGGGTGGAGGTGGACGGCCCTCCGGCCCCTGAACCGGCACCGGCCCCCGCACCGGCGGCCCCGGTGCCCAGCCGGGTGGCCGTCCTGGCCAAGCCCCCGGTCCGCAAGCTGGCCAAGGACCTGGGCGTCGACCTGACGGCCGTCACCGGCACGGGCCCGCAGGGCTCGATCACCCGCGAGGACATCCAGACGGCGGCCCAGGCCCCCGCCCAGGCGCCCGTGGCGGCTCCGCGGCCGGGGGAGCGGGAAGAGCGCATCCCCGTCAAGGGCGTACGCAAGATGACCGCCCAAGCCATGGTCACCAGCGCCTTCACCGCTCCCCACGCCACCGAGTTCCTCCAGGTGGACATGACCGGCACCATGGACGCGGTGCGCCGCCTGCGGGCGCTCCCCGACTTCGCCGAGGTCAAGGTCTCCCCGCTGCTCCTGGTGGCTAAGGCCGTCCTCACTGCGGTCGGACGGCACCCGATGATCAACTCCTCCTGGGACGAGGCGGCCCAGGAGATCGTCGTCAAGCACTACGTGAACCTGGGCATCGCCGCCGCCACGCCGCGCGGCCTGGTGGTGCCCAACGTCAAGGACGCGCACGCCCTGTCGCTCCCCGACCTGGCCAGGCAGCTGGCCCAGCTCGCGGAGACGGCCCGGGCGGGCCGTACGCAACCGGCGGAGATGTCCGGCGGCACCATCACCATCACCAACGTCGGCGTGTTCGGCGTGGACGGCGGCACCCCGATCCTGAACCCCGGCGAGTCGGCCATCCTCGCCTTCGGCCAGGTCAGGGACATGCCGTGGGTGGTGGACGGCGAGCTGGCGGTCCGCAAGGTGACGACCCTGTCGCTCTCCTTCGACCACCGGATCGTGGACGGCGAGCTGGGCTCGCTGTTCCTGCGCGACGTGGGCGCCATGCTGGAGGACCCCATCCGCATGCTCGCCTGGAGCTGACCCCGAACCGGGTACGGCGACCGCCGGGAGGACCCCTCCCCCGGCGATCGCCGTACGGTGGGGACGCCCGCACCCCGATCACGTCAGAGTGCGCGAGGCCCGGATCAGATACATCGATAAAGTGACCCGCATGATTCGCCACATCGTGCTGTTCACCTGGACCAAGGACGCGACCGACGAGCAGAAGGCCGCGGTGACGGCCGAGCTGCGCAAGCTGCCGGGCCTCATCCCGCAGCTGCGCTCCTACACGGTGGGCGCCGACGCGCTCATCAACCAGGGCAACCACGACTACGGCGTGGTTGCGGACTTCGACAGCCTCGACGACTACCTCGTCTACCGCGACCACCCCGACCACCAGGCAGTGATCGCCCAGCACATCAAGCCGATCCTCGCGACCCGCGCCGCCGTGCAGCTGAGCCTCTAGAGGTCAGGCGGGTTGTTCTCGCGGTGCATCAGCCTGTTGTCGGACGTCTGGCCCCGCCTCGGGGCCAGCACGATGCTCAGCACCACTCCCACGCCGCCGACGATCATGAAGATGATGCCCACGACGTCCATGTGAACGCTCTGACCGAACACGTCGGGTTCGATCGCGAACCTCAGGATGGCGCCAAGCGTGAGGAAGAAGATGCTGACCCCGACACCCATGACGACCTCCAGGCAAACGGCGAGTACAGCCTCGGTCATACCCGACTATCGTTGATCACACCCGTCGCATCTCAGGCGAGACACGACAAGGGCTTCCCGTCGTTGTAGGTGATCATGTCCAGCACGGCAGTGACCAGGTCGATCGGCGCGCCGAGGGGCTGCCCGTCGAGTTCTGCGTAGGCGCGGTGCAGGTTGCCCACGATGCGCTCCGCGTCCAGCAGCCCCGCCCACTCGCCCAGGTCCGTCTCCCTGGCCGTCTCCAGCGGCGTCAGCCCCGCCTCCTTGCCCCGCCGGGCGGTCTCCTGCACGAAGCGCAGATAGCCCTCGACCGGTTCGTACGCCTCCGGCCCGCACACCTCGCCGTGCCCCGGCACGATGGTCTCCGCTCCCAGCTCCCTGAGCTGTTCGACGGCCCGCAGCGCCCCGGCCACCGAGCCCATCAGCACGAACGGTGTCCCGCCGTTGAAGACGAGGTCACCCGCGAACAGCAGCCGCCGCTCCGGGATCCACACGTAGGAGTCGTTGGTCGTGTGCGCGGCGTGCCCGACGTGCCGGATCTCGCAGCGCAGGTCGTCGGAGTGCAGGGTGATCCGGTCGGTGAAGGTGAGGAACGGCGGCGCGATCTCCATCTTCCCCCACTCGACCTCGGGCGACCACGCGGCGCGGTAGGCGGGGACGCCGTCGGCGATGATCTGCTCGCGTACGCCCTCGTGCCCGACGATCGTGGCCTCGGGGAACAGCCAGTTGCCGAACGTGTGGTCCCCGTGGTGGTGGGTGTTGATCAAAGTGGTGATCGGCCGGTCACTGACCTTGCCGATGGCCTCACGGAAGGCCCGTGTGCGGCGCTCGGTCGAGCAGGCGTCGATGACGACGACGCCGCGCCGCCCCGCCAGGAACCCGGTGTTGTTGATCCACCAGCTCCCGTCAGGCTGGAGATATGCGTACACGCCGTCCGACACCTCCTCGATGCGCGGAGGAGGCAGCGGATGGTCATGCGAAGACGAACTCATGGCCGGGACGTTACTCGCCCCCGGATCCGGTGACTGTGTCCGGTCCGACAGAACGACGGCCGGGTGCCCGCACGGATGCGGGCGCCCGGCCGGTGTGACTGCCGCGGGTGGCAGAGGTGGTGGTCCTAGAAGGCTTCCTCGGGGAGCTCCATGAGCTCCTGACCGGTGGAGGCGAGCACGCGCCGCTCGGCGGACAGCCGGGGCAGCACGGTCTTGGCGAAGAACGAGGCGGCGGCGACCTTGCCCAGGTAGAACGGGTCCTCGTCCTCGGTCAGCTTGGCCAGGGCCACCTCGGCCTGGCGCAGCAGCAGCCAGCCGATGACCAGGTCGCCCAGCGAGAGCAGGAACCTGGTGGTGTTCAGGCCGACCTTGTAGACCTCCTGGGGCACCTCCAGCGAACCGAGCGCCCAGCCCGCCATCGTGTCGCCCATGGCCTTGACCTCGGCGGCGGCCTCGGTGAGCAGCTTGCGCTCCTCCTTGAGCCGGCCGTTGCCCGCCTCGGAGCCGGCGAACTCGTTGATCTCGGCCAGCAGCGAGCCGACCGCCGCGCCCTGGTTGCGCAGGATCTTCCGGAAGAACAGGTCGAGGCCCTGGATCGCGGTCGTGCCCTCGTACAGGGAGTCGATCTTGGCGTCCCGGATGTACTGCTCGATCGGGTAGTCCTGCAGGTAGCCGGAGCCGCCCAGCGTCTGCAGGGAGCGGGAGAGCAGCTCGTACGACCGCTCCGACCCGACGCCCTTCACGATGGGCAGCAGCAGGTCGTTCATCTGCTGGGCGTGCCGGTCGTCCGGGTCGATGAGCAGGGTGTCCTGGAACGTGGCCGTGTAGAGCACCAGCGCGCGCATGCCCTCGGCGTACGCCTTCTGCAGCATGAGCTCGCGCCGCACGTCCGGGTGGTGGGTCACGGTCACCCGGGGAGCGGTCTTGTCGGTCATCCTCGTCAGGTCGGCGCCCTGCACGCGGGCCTTGGCGTACTCCAGGGCGTTCAGGTAGCCGGTGGAGAGTGTCGCGATGGCCTTGGTGCCGACCATCATGCGGGCGTGCTCGATCACCATGAACATCTGCTTGATGCCCTCGTGCGCGTCGCCGACCAGCCAGCCGATCGCCGGGTGCTTGTCGCCGAAGGTCAGCTCGCAGGTCGTGGAGACCTTCAGGCCCATCTTCTTCTCGACGTTGGTGACGTAGACGCCGTTGCGCTCGCCGAGCGCGCCGGTCTCGAGGTCCACGTGGTACTTCGGCACCAGGAACATCGACAGCCCCTTGGTGCCGGCGCCGTGGCCCTCGGGCCGGGCCAGCACCAGGTGGAAGATGTTGTCGGACATGTCGTGCTCGGCGCTGGTGATGAAGCGCTTGACGCCCTCGATGTGCCAGGTGCCGTCGGGCTGCTGGACCGCCTTCGTCCGCCCGGCGCCCACGTCGGAGCCCGCGTCGGGCTCGGTGAGGACCATGGTGGCGCCCCAGTTGTGCTCGATGGCCAGCTCGGCGAAGCGCTTCTGCTCCGGCGTGCCCACCTTCCACAGGGTGTAGGCGAAGTTGGGGCCCGCGGCGTACATGTAGAGCGCCGGGTTCGCGCCGAGCACCATCTCGGCCGTGGCCCAGGCCAGGCTTCGCGGGATGCCCGGACCGCCCAGCTCGGCGGGCAGGTCGAGGTGCGCCCAGCCGCCCTCCACCAGCGCCTTGTAGGACTTCTTGAAACCTTCGGGGACCTTCACGGAGCCGGTGGCCGCGTCGAACACGGGCGGGTGCCTGTCGCCCTCTTCGAAGGAGTCGGCGAGCACGCCGGTGGAGAGCCGGCTCATCTCGTCCAGAACGCTGCGGGCGACATCCTCGTCCACTTCGGCAAATGGCCCTGTGCCGAGGATCTCGCGTCTCCCGAACACCTCGAAAAGGTTGAATTCCAGGTCACGCACGTTGCTCTTGTAGTGGCCCATGGGCGTCGATCTCCTTGAACCGAGGCTTCTGTACTGGTGAGTAACCTTACTCTGAAATGCTACCCGCGGGTAACCCACGCTATGCATGGCATGCTCGTCTCCATGGACGCCGAAGAACTCGCCGCACGATGGCGAGAGCGACTGGAATCCTGGGCGATTCCGGACGAGATCCTGGCCAAGGCTCCCGTGGACCCGTGGAGTCATTCGCCCGAAAGGTTCGGCACCCGTACCGACCGGGCGCTGACCGAGCCTGACGACGGACCGACCATGACCCGCCTGTCCGAGGGCCTTCCCCACAAGGGCACGCTGCTCGACGTGGGCTCCGGCCCGGGGGCCGCGTCCCTGCCGCTGCACGGGCGCATCGGGCATCTCTACGCGGTGGACACCTCGGCCTCCATGCTGGAGGGGTTGACGGCCCGGGCGGAGAAGCTGGGCGTGCCGGTGACGACGGTCGTGGGCCGCTGGCCCGACGTGTCCGACCAGGTCCCGATGGCCGACGCGGCCGTGGCGGCGCACGTGGTCTACAACGTGCCCGACCTGGCCGACTTCCTGCGCGCGCTCGACGCCCGTACGCAGGGCAGGGTGGTCCTGGAGTTGCCGCACCGCCATCCGATGAGCTGGATGACGCCCCTGTGGCAGCACTTCCACGGTGTCGACCGGCCGGTGCGGCCCATCGCGGAGGACTGCGTGGCGCTGGCGGCGGCGCTCGGGTTCGCGGTGCGGGTGGAGGAGAGGGAAGCCCCTCTGGAACGTTTCACGTCGCTGGAGGAGCTGGCCGCCAGCGCGTGCCGGCGGGTCTGCCTCGACCCTTCCAGGGCGGACGAGATGGCGGCGACGGTGCTGGAGCTCGGCATGTGGCCGGTGCCTCGTGACCGGTGGGTCACGATCTGGTGGGAATGACCGCCCTACCTGCGACGTTCACTCAGATGAGCTGAAAAGGCTCCCGGACGAGACGCGCCGTACCCGGAACGCCAAGACGACGCACCGAGTCAGTCTCGTCTTCAGGGAGTTGCATCGTGGCGTGGATCGTCCTTGTCCTGGCCGGCGTCCTCGAGGTCGCCATGGCCCTTTCGCTCAAGCTCAGCAACGGTTTCACCCATCTGTGGTGGGCCCTGTCGTTCCTGGTCACGGCCGTGCTGAGCTTCGGGCTGCTCTCGTACGCGCTCAAGTCGCTCGAGGTGGGCACCGCGTACGCCGTCTGGACCGGCGTCGGCGCGGCGGGCACCGCGATCCTGGGCATGATCGCCATGGGGGACGAGGTGTCGCTGCCGCGGCTCATCTCCATCGCCCTGATCCTGGCCGGCGTCATCGGACTGCGAACACTGGCTTGACGCCTTTGGTGGTGTCGCGATTGGGTGGCCTCATGATCGAGATTCATGCCGTCACCATCGACGCCGCCGACCCGTACGAGATCGCCAGCTGGTGGAGCAAGGCCACGGGCCTGCCCCTGGGCGAGGGGGACCAACCGGGGGACGACGAGGTCATGCTGCGTACGAAGCAGGATCCGTTCCTGCTGTTCATCCGCGTGCCGGAGGGCAAGACCGTCAAGAACCGGGTGCACCTCGACGTGAACGGCACCGAGGGCAGGACTCGTGACCAGGAGGTCGAGCGGCTGGTCGGGCTGGGCGCGACGGTCTTCGACGATCTGCGCAAGCCCGACGGCACCGGCTGGGTCACCATGCTCGACCCCGAGGGCAACGAGTTCTGCGTCTGCAGGAGCCAGGCCGAGAGGGAGGCCACCGCGGGTTGATCGGGGGTCACTGGCTCGATCGCGCTCGTCCCTGCATCGTGAGCGTCAGGATGCCGGCGATCAGGTAGACGAGCGCGCCGTGCCACAGGGCGTCGACGGCCGAGCCGAACACGCCCTCGCCGTCGAGCACGAGCTGCACCGGATAGTCCAGCACGGCCGTGATGCCGGCCGGCAGGAGCGCGAACTTCCACGGATGCTTGAGCGACCAGAGACGGGCCTGGCGGGTGACCCGGTCGCCCTCGTTCGGCTTGGAGACCGAACCGATGGCGGCGATCAGGGCGAACAGGCTGACGCCCAGGCCCAGGGCCCACACCAGGTCGCCACCACCGGTGAGCACGCCCATGCCGAAGCTGGCGGCGGACACGACACCGCCGCCGATGGCGGCGGTCTTCCAAGGGGCGCCCCGGAGAGCGGCGCCGGACAGCGAGACCTCATCGCGTCGACTGATTTCGTTCATACCGTCATGCTGCCTTTTGTCCCACCCTGGGGGCATCGGGGACGGACCCTGAACTGTCCCTGACATGATTCGGACATGAGGGAAATCGACATTGTGCAGCTCGGTCCGGACGAAGGCGCGCGGCTGCGGGAGGTTCGCCTGCGCGCGCTGCGGGACTCGCCGGACGCGTTCGGGTCCTCGTACGGACGCGAGGTCGAGTTCCCGCCCGAGAAGTGGGCGGAGCGGCTGGCGAACCCGGACGCGCGCTACTGGGTGGCCACGCGCGACGGCGCCGACGTGGGAATGGTGTGCATGATGCTGGAGGAGCCGCGGCACGCGCACGTGCTGTCCATGTGGGTCGCGCCCGAGGCCAGAGGCGCGGGGGTGGGCTCCCGGCTGGTGGACGCGGGCGTCGAGTGGGCCAGGAGCGCCGGCGCCGAGGAGGCCGGCCTCTGGGCCGTGGACCGGAACCACGCCGCCCGCGCCCTCTACGCGCGCAAGGGCTTCACGCCCAGCGGCAAGGTCATGGCCCTGCCGTCGAACCCCGCCCTCATGGAGTCCCACTACCTGCTGTCGCTGATCTTCCGGCCGGCGCGCCGGGAGGACGTGCCGGCCATCGTGGCGCTGCTGGCCGACGACCCGCTGGGCGCCGCGCGGGAGGGCGACCCGGGTGACGAGCGGTATCTGGCCGCGTTCGAGCGGATCGACGCCAACCCCGCCGACGAGCTGATCGTGGCCGAGGTCGACGGCAAGGTGGTGGGGACGATGCAGCTCACGTACCTCGCCGGGCTGTCACGGCTGGGGGCCGAGCGGTGCCTGATCGAGGCCGTCCGAGTCGCCGCCTCGACCCGAGGGCAGGGTCTGGGCCGCAGGATGATCACGTGGGCGATCGGCCGGGCGCGGGCGCGCGGCTGCGCGATGGTGCAGCTCACCTCCGACAAGTCACGTACGGACGCGCACCGCTTCTACGACTCGCTCGGCTTCACCGACTCCCACGTGGGCTACAAGCTGGTTCTGTAAGCCATCCCCGGAGGGATGCGCGGGCGGCGGGTGCGGGGCCGGTCAGGGAGCGTACGGGGTGAGCTCCACCAGGTTGTCGTGGAAGGCGGGGCCCCGGCCCATGTCCGCGTCGCGCTCGGCCACGACGGCGTTCGGGTTGGCGCCGCCGGGGCTGAGCTTGGGCCAGTGGCCCTTCGTCGAGGCCACCACCCCGGCCGACACCCGGTCGCTGATCTCCACGTCGGCCAGGAACTCGCCGCCGTCGTTGGCCACGCGTACGCGCTGGCCGGCCACCAGCCCGCGGTCGGCCGCGTCGGCCGGGTTGACCAGCACCACCGGGTCCTTGGCGCGGCGCCGCAGCTCCGGGTTGTTGCCGAAGGTCGTGTTGAGGAACGTGTGCGAGGCGGGCGTGACCAGCGCCAGCGGGTACGGCGAGCGCCCCGCCGCGGCGGCCGTGTGCGGCGGCACGTACGCCTGGCCGGCCGGAGGGAAGCGCAGCCGCCCGGAACGCGTCGGGAAGCCCTCGGCGAACGGCGCGAAGGGGCGCGGGTAGTTCAGCCGTACCCAGCCCTCCTTGCGCAGCCGGTCCAGCGTGATGCCCTCCAGCGACGGGTGCCCGCTCGTCAGGAGCTGCTCGGCCAGCTCCAGGTCGGAGTCGAACAGTGACGGCTCCGTCATCCCCATGTGCGCCGCCAGCCGCCGGAACGTCTCCGTCGTTGACAGGCACTCGCCCGGGGGCTGCACGGCCTGCTCGTTCCACAGCAGGTAGAGGTGCCCGTAGCCGGCGTGCAGGTCGTGGTGCTCGGTCTGCATGGTCGCGGGCAGCACGATGTCGGCGTAGTCCACGGTGTCGGTCGGGAAGTGCTCCATGACCACCGTGAACAGGTCCTCGCGGGCGAGCTGCCGCTTGATGGCGTTGGAGTCGGGCGAGGAGCCGGCCGGGTTGGCCGCGTACACCCACAGGCACTTCACCGATTCGAGCTGCGAGGCGATCTTGGTCATGACCAGCGTGCGCACCGGCTCGGCCAGCAGGTCGTCGCGCTTGTCGACGTTGAGGTGCACGTGGTCGCTGGTGGAGAAGGCCATGCCCCCGCCCGGGTGGCGCCAGTCGCCGGTGACGCCGGGGATCGCGGCGATCGTGCGCAGCGCGGCCCCGCCGCCCGCGTGCCGCTGGAGTCCGTGGGTGGCGCGCAGCGCGGTCGGGCGCGTGTGGGCGAGCCTCGTCCCCAGCCTGTGGACGGCCTCTGCCGGGATCCCGGTGATCTCCGCCACTCGCTCGACCGGGTGACGCAGGATCTCCTCGCGGAATTCGGCCCAGCCCTCGGTGTGCTCGGCCAGGAACTCCTCGTCCTGCGCGTTCTCCGCCAGCACGACGTTGAGCAGCCCGAGCGCGAGCGCCGCGTCGGTGCCCGGCCTGATCGCCAGGTGCTCGTCGGCTTGGTCGGCGGTCCTGGTGCGGATCGGGTCGATGGCGACGACGTGCGCGCCGTTCGCGCGGGCGTCCTGGATGAACTTCCACAGGTGGTGCCCGCTGGTCAGCGTGTTCGTGCCCCAGAGCAGGATGAGCTTGGAGAGCGCGAAGTTCTCCGGGTCCATGCCGGCCGCGGTGCCGTTCGTCCGCCGCAGGCCGCTGTTGCCGGCCGCCGAGCAGATGTTGAGCCAGTGCTTGGAGGCGCCCAGCAGGTTCCAGAACCGGCGGCCGGCCACGCCCTCGCAGCCCTGCAGGTAGCCCAGCGTGCCGGTGCCCAGGTACGGCCAGATCGCCTCGCCGCCGTGCTCCTCGACGATGCCGCGCAGCCGTACGGAGATCTCGTCGAGCGCCTCTTCCCAGGTGATCCGCTCGAACTGGCCCGAGCCCTTCGGCCCGGTGCGGCGCATCGGGTGGAGAATGCGGTCGTCGGCGCGGGTGTGCTCCAGGTAGCGGTTGACCTTCACGCAGAGCGCGCCCCTGGTGTAGGGCTGGTCGGGGTTGCCGCGCATCTTGACGGCCCGGCCGTTCTCGACGGTCACCACCCATGAGCAGGTATCCGGGCAGTCCAGTGGACATGCCCCCAAAACCCTCAATTCGCCCGACATGGGTCACAGCTTACGTCTACGCGTCTACAACAATTCGGAGGTGAACAGTGGGAACTCCAGCGTGTAGCCTGCCCGGTGCGACTACTGCGGGGACGATTGAGGACACTGGAAGTTAGAGATCGTACGGTCTCGGCCGGGAAGGTGCAGAATCGCTGTCGGTGGCCGATATCAGGGAACGAGATGACACGGAGGACCTCGCGGAGGGGGATCCAGCCGTGGCTGAGTCACGCGCGGAAACCGACGTCTACGTCGTAGAGCCGCTGCTGCCCCAGCGCCTGCGCCGTCCGTCCGACCTGTTGCGCTTCTTCGCCACGCTCTTCGTGCTCGGCGCGGTCATCCTGCTCGCCCTGGTCGCCAAGCAGACGCTCATCGGGCTCGAGGCCGACGTCAAGGAGGGCGCGGAGCTCGTACCGTTGCTCAGCAGGATCGCCGCGTTCCTGGGCGGGGCGGCCGTGCTCATCGTGCCCGTGGCCTTCGCCGTCGAGCGGGTCTTCCACCGTGACGGGCTGCGCGTCGCCGAAGGGCTGATCGCCGCCATCGTGGGCATGGCCGGGTCGTTCCTGCTCGGGCAGTGGCTCGTCGCGGGCAACGTCGACGACCTGCGCGTGCTGCTCACCGGCGACAGGACGATCGAGCCGCTCAACACGCTGCTCACCTCGGTGATCGCGTACGCCACCGCCGTCCGCATCTCCCGCCGCCCCACCTGGCGGATGCTGATGTGGGCCACCATCGCGCTCTACATCCTGGCCTTCTTCTCCGGCCGCCAGATCACGATCCCCAGCGCCATCGTCACGGTGCTGGTGGGCATGGCCATCGGCTACGCCACCCTGTACGGCGTCGGCAGCCCCAACACCAGGCCGCCGGGCAGCGCCGTGGTGGCCGCGCTGCGCAAGCTGTCGTTCGCGCCGATCTCCGCCCGCCGCATCGAGGACGACCACCAGGGCAGCCGCCGCTACGCCATCGGGCTGAAGGACGGCTCCAGCCTCGACGTCACCGTGCTCGACCGCGACCGGCAGGTGGCCGGGCTGCCGTACCGGCTGTGGCGGCGCTTCCGGCTCAACTCCGAGACCAAGCGCCGGGCGATCAGGTCGCTGCGGGCAGAGCTCGAACGCGAGGCGCTCATGGCGTACGCGGCCCAGGCGGCCGGCGCCAGCACACCGCGCCTGCTCGGCACCAGCGAGATCGGCACCGAGGCCGCGCTGCTCGCCTACGAGCACATCGAGACCCGCCCGCTCGACGAGGTGCCCGACTCCGAGATCGACGACGAGCTGCTCGCGCAGATCTGGGAGCAGGTCGAGCTGCTGCAGATCCAGCGCCTGGCGCACCGCAGGCTCACCGGCGACAGCATCCACCTCGACCGGTCGGGCCGGGTCGTGCTCACCGACGCGCGCAGCGGCGAGGTCGCCGCCGGAGACCTGCTCCTGCGGCTCGACGTCGCCCAGCTCCTCACCTACCTGTCACTGCGCGTGGGCCCCGAGCGCTCGGTGCGCGCCGCGGCGGCCGTGATGGGTCCCGACGCGCTGGCCGCCGCCATGCCGCTGCTCCAGCGCATCGCGCTGACCAGGGAGACCCGCGCGGCGCTGGCGAAGGCCAAGAACGTCCTGCCGGGCATCCGCGAGCACATCGTCGCGCTCAAGCCCCAGAACAAGGTCGAGGAGATCCGCCTCGAACGGTTCCGCCCGCGCACCCTGATCACGATCATCGCCAGCACGCTGGCCGCGTACATCGTGCTCTCCCAGCTCAGCCAGGTGGACGTCTACCACGTCCTCACCACGGCCAACTGGGCCTGGTCGGGGCTGGCGCTGGTGGCCTCGTTCGCCAGCTTCGTGGCGGCCGCGCTGATGCTGCGCGGCTTCGTGCCCGAGCACCTGCCGCTCTGGCGCACGGTGCTCGTGCAGTTCGCCTCCTCCTTCGTCAAGCTGGTCGCGCCCGCCGCGGTGGGCGGTGTCGCGATCAACACCCGCTACCTGCAGAAACGCGGCATCACGCCGGCCAGCGCGGTGGCCAGCGTGGGGGCCTCGCAGCTCATCATGCTGGTCTTCCACATCTCGCTGCTGGCGCTGTTCGCCTACATCACCGGCTCCAACACGGCCACCTCGTTCACGCCGTCGCGCGGGCTCGTCCTGGTGCTGCTCGCGGTCGCGGTGCTGGTCGTGGCGGTGCTCGGCGTGCCGCCGCTGCGCCGCCTGGTGACCTCGCGGCTGCGCAAGCTCTTCTCGAACGTGCTTCCCAGGCTGCTCGACGTGCTGCAGTCGCCGCGCAAGATGATCGAGGCGTCCTTCGGCACACTCATGATCACCCTCATGTTCGTGCTGTGCCTGGACGCCTGCATCGCCGCGTTCGGTTACGAGATCAGCTTCACCGCCGTGGCGGTCGTCTTCCTCACGGCCAACGCCATCGGCTCGGCCGCGCCCACACCGGGCGGTCTGGGCGCGGTCGAGCTGGCGCTGGTGGGCGGCCTGGTGCTGGCCGGGGTGCCCAAGGAACTGGCCACCTCGGCCGTGCTGTTGTACCGGCTGCTCACCTTCTGGCTGCCGGTGCTGCCCGGCTGGGCCGCCTTCACCTACCTCCAGCGGTCCGAAGCCCTGTGATCTTGTCTATGGCCTGCAGCTCGTCCTCGGTGAAGGCCGGGCCGTCCACGCACGCCACGTTGTCCTCCAGCTGCCTGACGCTGCTGGCCCCGATCAGCACGCTGGTCACCCGCGGATCCCTGAGCGTCCACGACAGCGCCATCTGAGCCAGCGTCTGCCCCCGGGCCCCGGCGATCTCGTTGAGGTCGCGCGCCAGCTCCCGGTCGATCTTGTCCTCGCTCAGGAACCTGCTGGTGGCCGCCCGCGAGTCGGCCGGCACCCCGTCGAGGTAGCGGTCGGTCAGCAGCCCCTGCGCCAGCGGCGAGAACACGATGCAGCCCATCCCCGCCTCCTCCAGCGCGTCCAGCAGCCCGCCCTCGATCCACCGGTTGATCATGGAGTAGGACGGCTGGTGGATGAGCAGCGGGGTGCCCAGCTCGCGCATGATGCGCGCGGCCTGGGCGGTCTGCTCGGCCGAGTAGTTGGAGATGCCCGCGTACAGCGCCTTGCCCGAGCGCACCGCCCGGTCCAGCGCGCCCATGGTCTCCTCCAGCGGCGTCTCCGGGTCGGGACGGTGGCTGTAGAAGATGTCCACGTAGTCCAGGCCCATGCGCTGGAGCGACTGGTCGAGGCTGGCCAGGACGTATTTCCGCGAGCCCCACTCGCCGTACGGGCCGGGCCACATGTCGTAGCCGGCCTTGGTGGAGATGATCAGCTCGTCACGGTACGGCAGGAAGTCCTCGCGCAGGATCCGGCCGAAGTTCCGCTCCGCCGAGCCGTACGGCACGCCGTAGTTGTTGGCCAGGTCGAAGTGCGTCACCCCGAGGTCGAACGCCCGGCGCAGGATCGCCCGGGAGTTCTCGATCGGCCGGTTGTCGCCGAAGTTGTGCCACAGGCCCAGCGACACCGCGGGGAGCTTGAGCCCGCTGCGCCCGCTGCGGTTGTACGGCTGGCGCTCGTAGCGCCCCTCGTCGGCCTGATACGTCATGACGTGCCCCTCTCAATGATCCAGGAGAGCGCGAATGCCTCTTCCCGCCAGGCGTCGTAACGCCCGCTGCGCCCGCCGTGCCCCGCGCCCATCTCCGTCTTCAGCAGGAACGGCCCGCCGCTCGCGGTCGCCCGCAGCCTGGCAATCCACTTCGCCGGCTCGTGGTAGAGCACGCGCGTGTCGTTCAGGCTCGTGATCGCCAGGATCGGCGGGTACGGCCGGCCGTCCACGTTCTCGTACGGTGAGTAGCTCTTCATATACGCGTATACGTCGGGGTTGTGCAGCGGGTCGCCCCACTCGTCCCATTCGATCACGGTCAGCGGGAGCGACGGATCGAGGATGGTGTTCAGCGCGTCCACGAACGGCACCTCGGCCACGACACCCGCGAACTCCTCCGGCGCCAGGTTCGTCACCGCGCCCATCAGCAGGCCGCCCGCCGAGCCTCCCCTGGCGATGACCCGCTCGCTCCAGCCGGTCGCCTTCAGGTGCCTGGCCGCGGCCACGAAGTCGGTGAACGTGTTGCGCTTCCTGGTGAGCTTGCCGTCCTCGTACCAGCGGCGGCCCATCTCACCGCCGCCCCGCACGTGCGCGACGGCGAACACGAATCCGCGGTCGAGCAGCGACAACCTCGGGACGGAGAACCCGGGGTCGATCGAGGTCTCGTAGCTGCCGTACCCGTACAGCACGGTCGGCGCGGGCTTGGCGGCGTCCTTGCGCTTGACGATGGACACGGGGATCTTCGTGCCGTCCTCGGCGACGGCCCACTCGCGGAACTGCTCGTAGTCGTTCGCGTCGTAGCCGCCCAGCACCGGCCGCTGCTTGAGCAGGATCAGCTCGTGGGTGTCCAGCTCGTAGTCGTACACGCTGGGCGGGGTGACCATGCTGGTGTACGCCAGGCGCAGCCGCCTGGTCGTGAACTCCGGGTTCCCGGCCGGGCCGACGTCGTAGAGCGGCTCGGGGAAGTCGATCTCGTACGCGTTCCGCTCCGACGCCTCGACCCGCTCGCGCCAGGTGTCCCCGGCGGAGCTGTAGGGGAGCACGCGCAGGCCGGTCAGGCCGTCGCGGCGGAAGTGCACGACGGCGTGGTCGGAGAACGCGTCGATCTCCAGGAGCCTGGTGTCGTCCCTGTGCGCGATCAGCGGGGTCCAGGAGGCCGGGTCGTCGAGCGGGGCGGTGGCCAGCTCGAAGTTCTCGGCGTTCTCGTTGTGGAGCACGTAGAAGAAGTCGCCCGCGTGCTCGACGCCGTACTCGACGCCGGTCGTCCTGGGACGGACCACCCGGAACTCGCCCGTGGGGTCGGTGGCGTCGAGGATGCGCACCTCGCTGGTGATCTTGCTGCCGGCACCCAGCACCAGGTACCGCTCGCTGCGGGTCAGCCCGATGCCCACCCAGTAACGCTCGTCGCTCTCCTCGTAGACCAGCACGTCCTCCTGGGTGCCCAGGGTGTGCCGGTAGACCTGGTAGGGACGCCAGGCGTCGTCGACGCGGGTGTAGAAGAACGCCGAGCCGTCGGCCGACCAGGCGCCTCCGTAGAAGATGTCGGCGATCTCGTCGGGGAGCAGCTCGCCCGTCTCAAGGTTCTTGAACCTCAGCGTGAAACGCTCGTCGCCCTTGAAGTCGGTCGAGTAGGCCAGCATCGTCCCGTCAGGGGTGACGGAGCTGGTGCCGATCGAGAAGAACGGGCTGTCGCCGGCGAGCTCGTTGCCATCGAGGATCACCTGCTCCCGTTCGAGCCGCACGCCCGGGGTGATCTCCGGGGGCGCGTCGCTGTCGGCGGGGACACGGCAGGAGACCGCGTACTGCTTGCCCTCCTCGGTGCGGGTGAAGTACCACCACGCGCCCTTCCGGCTGGCCACCGACAGGTCAGTTTCCTGGGTGCGGCCCTTGATCTCCTGGAACACCTGCTCCTGGAGCTCGGAGAGGTGAGCGGTCTCCTGTTTGAGAAAGTCGTTCTCCGCCTCCAGATAGGCGGTGGTGTCTGGATCTTCCTTGTTGCTCAGCCAGGCGTACTCGTCGATGACGGTGTCGCCGTGATGGGTGCGCTCCGTAGGGACCTTCTTCGCCACTGGCGGCGTGTTACTGCTCACGGGGGGAGTCTATGTTCGGTCGTGATCGTTCTGTTGCCGGAGAACGCGGCGAAGCGGCACGAGAGGTCGGGAGCGCTGCTAATCTTTAGGAGCCGACGCGGTGCGGCGCAACCCTCCTCCTTCACTCCGGTGACTTTGGTGTGTTGTGTCGTGGTCGTCGGCAATCCCTTCAGACTCGCGGGTCCGGAGATCGATTCGCAGATCGGTCAACGGGCTGGTAAGTTAGAGGGGTTGTCTCCGAAAGGGGGCGCGGCTTAATTCCTGCAGGTCGAGCGGGTCCGGTCAATTTGACAGGGACTTGAACGGCTGAAAGAATTAAGACACAACGAACGAAGCACAACAAAACGAAATGAGCGCCTCCGAGCGGGGACCGCGTGAAGTGGTTCTGGTGAGGGTGTACGCGTCCGTTTCTTGAGAACTCAACAGTGTGTTAAAAGCCAGTGCATGATGCACAACCCCGTCATGGATTGATTGTGACGGATTCCTTTGGTTGATGTCCATCGTGG